>NZ_SMTB01000028.1:0-29684 GCF_006864105.1 Acinetobacter sp. RF14B
GCTTAGTTTTTTCAAAGAACCGCCACGCCTGGCATCTGCACCCTATTCCACACCCCTTCCCTACACGGCACCCTTCCAATCTCCCGCCGGCGGGCACCGCCAGTGCCATTATCGGCAGTATGCAATTTACCTGCGGCTTGTTGGGTGGGGTTTTGCTCAACTTTTTACTCTGGAATGCATTATTGAATATGGCTTTGGTGATGACCTTGCTGGTCTGTATTGCAATACGGATGCAGTTTAAATTAGCCTGAGCAATCGAGCCTAAAGAAAGCATCAAAGCGGTGGAGTATAAAAAAAGCCAAGGGCTTTGTCCCTGGCTTTTTGAGTAAAGTAAAACTTCTTAATCAGTGATTTAAAAATACTGCGAATTCTTCTACCGGAACACGCGGGGTGATATAGCTATTGATAATATGATCAGGGTCGGCATAACCCAGCGCCATGCCACAAATCAGTTCTTCCTCTTGTCCTGCACCGACCACTTCCAGCACAAGCTGATTAAAAGGATTCCAGGCAGCCTGTGGACAGGTATCTAGGCCACGCGCTTTGGCGGCAATCATGACATTTTGGATCATCATGGAAACATCCATTTTAGAGCCGATGCCCAGCGCCTTATGTAAAGTAAAGAAGAGCCCTACCGGTGCATCAAACAGTTCATAATTTCGCAGCTGTTGACGAGCCATCTTCTCTTTTTCGCCTTTTTGAATGTTGAGCAGGCCATATAAGCCCCAGCCATTTTCACGACGACGTTCTATAAAAGGCGAAAACCATTGCTGCGGATAATAGGAAAAAGTTTCGCCATAGTGTTCTGCTAGCGCAGGATTGGCCTGTAATTCGATTTGCGCCTGACACACCCGTTGTACCAGTTCATCCCGCTTTTTGCCTGTCAGCACATACACTTTCCAGGGCTGGATATTGGTTCCTGAAGGTGCACGACTCGCAACGGTTAAAATATCTTTGAGCAGCTCGGTGCTGACCGGAGTATCTAAAAAAGCACGCACGGAATGACGTGAGCGAATGGTTTGGTCTACTGCACGAACGAGGTTTTGATCCATTTTGATATCCAATCTTATATCCTTACGATTTTGAATGACTATAAACTAAACAAACAGTTTGGTGGGTACAAAGTGAATAACGTGATGAGCTGTTATAATTTTTTTTCATTCTGAGGGGAATTAAAATGCCTGTTTCAAGAGCTAAATCTCCTGATTTTTTAAGTGATCTATTAGGCTCATAATATGCAGGATAAACTGCTGCAAGCTCTTATAAGCGGCTGAAAGCGTGATAACAGGCATCTCTTGAGGCCTTTAAGCTCCTGGAAAGTTCCAGATGGTAGACGACTAAAGTAGCCAGAAGATCAAATTTTAATGTAGAGATTAAGAGTTTATTTGAATTAATAAATGCTAAATTTTATATAAGAAATAATAACTTATAATAATTTTTTATAGGTGATTTAACTATTTCTAATAAAAAATAATAAAACTTTATACAAAGAAACAGCATAATGTGCGACTTTTCATCTGAATACATGTGCTTTGAAGAAATTCAGCTTTACATGGCTAAGATCTACTTAAAATAAAGTTATTCCAAACGGCTTGTTTTAAGCCAATTAGGTTGAAAGCGCTCAGAAAAATGTAAAATATTTTTGGGTAGTAAATGACAGTGATTCATCAGCTTTCATATAATTAACTGCTCGTTTTGAGCAGGCATGAAGTTGAAAGACAGGCTGTTTTTTCGCTTTTATAAATCTCTCATTTATTGAATATAATCATCATGATGATATTCATAAGTTTGAAAGGGATGATTAAGCGTTTTGTGATTCTAAAAGTGAGAGATGACTTCGAGGCATTTCTGGCGTAGTCATCATAGGTTGCAAGCAGACTGCAACATAAAGTGACTTTTAGAACGACAAAAAACTCCAGATCATCTTGGGCAAAAATTATGGATTTTACTTTTAACGCATTTTATACCTTGATCGCGGCAGCTATCGTGCTGTTACTCGGACGTTTCCTGGTCAATAAAATCGAATTCTTAAAACGTTACAACATTCCTGAGCCTGTTGCAGGTGGTCTGGTTGCAGCGATTCTCTCATTGCTGGTACATACATTCTGGGGTTATAGCATTACCACAAGTGCCCAATTGCAAACCAGTTTTATGCTAATTTTCTTCTCCTCAATCGGTCTGAGCGCCAACTTTTCCAAACTACGTGAAGGCGGGATTGGGCTGGTGATCTTCCTGATGGCGATTTCTACCTTCATTGTGATACAAAACGTCGTAGGGATCAGTCTGGCGACTTTACTGGGCATCGATCCGCTGATTGGTCTGATTGCGGGTTCAATTACCTTGACCGGGGGACATGGTACAGCAGGAGCATGGGGTGAAATTCTGGAAGTTCAGCACGGTATTCAGGGTGCGCTTGCACTGGGAATGGCCAGTGCGACTTTTGGCCTAATTATTGGCGGAATTATTGGCGGACCTTTGGCTAGGCTTCTGATTAACCGTCACAATCTGGCGACTGAGCGTACCAACCAGCAGATTGAAAAGCGCAACAATACCCCGATGGATATTAATTCTACGGAATATATTCCATTTGAATATCCACATCAGGTACGTCTGATTACCGCGGATAACGCAATTACAACGCTAGGCCTGTTTGCCGGTTGTCTGGCATTTGCAGAATTTATGACCGGTTTTAGCCGAGGGACGGCATTTGAGCTGCCGACTTTCGTATGGGCGCTGGCAGGCGGTGTGATTTTGCGTAATGTGCTGGAGGGTATTTTTAAAGTTCAGGTCTTTGACCGGGCGATTGATGTTTTTGGAAATGCATCCTTGTCGCTTTATCTGGCGATGGCATTGCTTTCTTTAAAACTCTGGCAACTGGCAGATCTTGCAGGACCATTGATGGTGATTCTGGGGGCGCAGACCTTAACCATGGCCTTATATGCAGGTTTCATTACCTTCCGTGTGATGGGTAAAAACTATGATGCTGCGGTACTGGCAGCCGGTCACTGTGGTTTTGGCATGGGGGCGACTCCGACTGCGGTAGCCAACATGCAGGCGATCACCAATACCTATGGCCCATCGCATAAGGCGTTCCTGATTGTGCCGTTATGTGGTGCATTCTTTGTTGACCTGATCAATGCAACAGTCATTCAGATGATTTTAAAGTTCTTTATATAATTTTTTATATACAAAACTTTGGTAATGCAGATCGGTGGATGGAAATAATGGCCAGTATGTACCTGATTGCAATTTTGTTAATCAAGGCGCAGAGCGAACTGTTCCAGCATGGCTATTCTGCTAAACACCAAGATCAAGTCAATTTAAAGAGCTGTTAAAACTTGGCAGCAAAAGCCCCGACTGGTTCGGGGCTTTTTTACTGGCTGGAAATAGGAAAAGAGATTTAAAAATAGTGGAGATAGCTCTGATAGATGATAAAACCGCTGATCAGGCTCGCCCAGACCGGCAATTTGGAACGAAGCAATAACATCATGAGGAGGACAAATAGCAGATCCGACCAAGAACGGAAAGAACGCTGCGACAGATCGAGCAGTAAATACAATAACAAACCCACCACAGCTGCATTGATGCCACTAACTGCCCGCTGAATATAGCGTTGTTGCATCAGCCAGGACCAGTAAGGCAGAGCGGCAAAGACCAGCAAAAACGAGGGTAGAAAAATCGCACAAGTGGCAAGAAGGGCATTGAGCCAGGGAAAGGCTGTCCATGGAAGCAAGGCACCCACATAACTGGCAAAGCTGAACAGGGGACCGGGCATCAGCTGGGCGAAGGCATAACCCAAGTCAAATGACGGCCCGGAAACTAGATGTGTGGCCACAAAATCCTGATAGAGCAGTGGTAAAACCACATGGCCTCCCCCAAAGACCAAGGAACCGGTCTGATAGAAATCTGCAAAAAATTGCAGACTTTTCCATTCAGTGAAGTGGACAATAAGCGGAAGCAGGAAAAAGGGCGCGATAAAGATAAGCAGCCAATAAGGTGCAGCAGACTTTCTGGCAAATGCTGAATCAATAGCTGGAGCATGCTCTGCATTTGGCTGTTGAGCAGACGCTGGCCCAGACTTGGCCATGAGCAGGCCACTGATGGCTCCCAGCAGAATTACTAAAAGCTGGTTAAAACTGACGCTGATCACCACAAGCAAAAGGGTCGAGATCAGCACCACGGCATATTGCCAGGCCGTTTTACAGAGACTGTTCAACATCTGCCAGAACGCCCAGGCGATCACAGCGAAAACCACCAGTTGCAGGGTGTGAAAGCTATTTGCATCTAAGATATAAAAATAATGCTGTCCTAGCAGTGCAATGCCTGTCATGAGCATCGCAGAAGGAAGGGTGAATCCCAGCCAGGCCATCAATGCGCCGGCATAACCTCGCTGTAGGTAACCAATGGAAAGACCGACCTGACTGCTACTTGGACCCGGAAGCAGATGGGCCAGCGCTACCAGCTGACCATATAGCGGGTCGTCTATCCACTTTAACTGCATGACAAATTTACGGTGAAAAAATACCAGATGGGCAGCAGGTCCGCCAAAGGAAAAACAGCCAAGTTGTAGGAAAATCAGGAAAATCTGGTATAACGAAGGTCGAGTCATACAGTTGCTGCAAAAATATAGATAAGCTAAGCCAACTGTATGACAGTTTTACGAAATTCTACAGATTATTTGCGCATGTGTTTATACACTATGCTGTTTTGGGTGAGGAAGGTCTTCGCTACATGCAGAATTATGTATTGAGTCTGCTCATTATAAGTGTCGTGGTGCTTGGTGGTTGCCAAACTGTGCCCATGACATCTTTGACCAATCATTTACAGTCTGCTGTCATTGTAGAAGCCCAGTCACGTCCAAATCTTATTAATTTCTGGAAGATAAAAAAAACCGAACAGCGGCCGATTGTTGCCCTGGTCTTAGGTAGTGGCGGGGCGCGTGGGTATGCGCATATTGGTGCGATTGAGGTGCTGGAGCAGGCGGGCATCCGTCCCGACTTTATTGTAGGTACCAGTGCTGGCAGTCTGGTCGGATCCATCTATGCCAGTGGTAAGCCGGCAATTGAATTACGCAATATTGCCCTTAACATGAAAGCGAATGATGTCCGGGAGATCCGTTTGGACCTGAAAGGCTTCTTTGATGGTAAAAAGGTCGAAGATTATGTCAATCTGCAGGTTGACCAGATGCCGCTGCAGGACATGAAAATTCCAATGTTTGTGGTGGCAACAGCACTTAAAGAAGGCAAAAAGGTGGTCTTTAATTACGGCAATACTGGACAGGCGGTACGTGCATCCGTATCCATTCCGAGCATGTTTATTCCCACGCTGATTCAGGGCCAGGAGTATGTGGATGGGGGGCTAGTGAGTCCGGTACCGGTTAAGGTTGCGCGTGAACTCGGCGCCGATATTGTTATCGCCGTGGATATACTGGCACAGCCTATACACACCGAAACCAGCAATGTCTGGAGACTGTTTAACCAGAATATTAATATTATGCAGCAGCGTCTGGCCCATGAAGAGCTGCAATATGCCGATGTCGTCATTCAGCCGGACTTGCGTGAGAAAGGCCATATTTTCGATGTACGCGGTCGGGAAATGACGATGCAGGCCGGAATTGAGGCGACCCAATACAAGCTAACCGAGATTGCCCAAGTCTATCAAAAGCATAATTATATTCGCGGACATCGTATTCCCCAATTGTTGACCCATGAATCACAATAACGTTTTGGAAAATCAGCCGATTTTTCCTCTTTTGGAATATGGGATGAAAGCTGTTGGAACTCGATCTCCTCCAGATACTGAGCAGGGCTATCGTTTTTGTCTATGATCTGATTATCTCCCCCAGCTATTTATTGCTTATATATTCACAAAATATAGAATATAATTAAATACAAGAGATTGAATTATAAAAATATAATTTTTTTATAAAACTCTAGTGATGCTAATTTGAACTTTTAACATATTTGTTTATAGACTTAAGTTAAGCAAATATTTCAAAAACATAATCTGCATGCCAGAATGTATTTTAATGAATACTAAAAAATTTGAGAGCTTCATGAATCATATTGAAATTGGACAACACGTTAAACTGGCACAATTTGAATCTTATATTTTTACCGTAACTGCTGTGCATGCAGATGGTTCGGTTGATATTGAAACCACACTTGATGGACAGCAAATACTCAATTATGAAAAGGTTGCTCGAGAAATGCTCAAACGGGTCGAGGAAGAAAAATAGCTTAAGCATTAAAGTGCTGCTGATTAAAGTCGAGCATTTGCTGATAAAGTGCATATTCAAATATAGATCGTTTATTTGCCTTAAATAAACTCTTATTTAATTTAAGCTTATTTTCTGCATGCTGAAAATGCGATAGAAATAATTAAATATACTTTTTTCTATATAAAGTAATTTTCTGTATAAATAATTGTGATGTTTTATTTGCCGAATTGAACCTTTTATTTATGTTAAAATTGATATAATAATGACCTATATCATTGTCATTCAAAGAGTTCAGAAAAAACGATGACCCTTTTAGATCAAATTGCCCCAGTATCGGATGACCAGTCTGAGTTAACGATGTCCGTTCTGATGACACCAGATATGGCGAATTTTTCAGGAAATGTTCATGGGGGCACTATTCTGAAACTACTGGACCAAGTGGCTTATGCTTGTGCCAGCCGCTATTCGGGCAGTTATGTCGTGACCCTATCTGTAGACAAAGTGAATTTTAAAGAGCCGATTCATGTCGGTGAATTGGTGACTTTCTTGGCCAGTGTGAATCATGTTGGCCGTACTTCTATGGAAATTGGTATTCGTGTAGAAGCACAGAATATTCAAAAACGTACTGTACGTCATACCAATAGCTGTTATTTCACCATGGTTGCAGTCGATGAAAATGGTAAACCAAAACAGATTCCACCGCTGAAACTCGATAATGACTGGAAACGCTGCCGTTTTGAAGCTGCAGAGCAACGTAAAGTGGCCCGCTTGCAGGAAAATCATCATCCATCCTGCAGCATTTATAAAAAAACTGCCCATAGCTAAATAGTGAAGTTGCCCTGAAAAAAGACTTTTTTGAAAGGTCTTTTTGATGAAAACCAAATACAGGCTCTAGTCGAGCCTTTATTTTTACCTTAATATGAAACGATACGTATCGTTTCGATTATGGAGCTTTTAAAGGTGGAAGAAAAATCCTCACGCCGTCAGGACGAGATTTTACAGGCAGTCAAGCAGGCTTTGACTGAAGGTGACTATTCCCAGCTGACCGTTGAAGATATTGCTGCCCGGGCAGGCGTAGGAAAATCAACCATTTATCGCTGGTGGAAACATAAATCGGAACTGGTGCTGGATACCTTCAAGCAGCATACCGCTTCGGTATTTGAACTGAATGCAGAAGAAAGCTTGAGAACCAATTTGATCCAGCAGTTAAGCCTGCTTGCCCAAGCCTTAAATCATCCAGTGGGGCGGGCCTTGCTGGTGGTGATTGCGGATCATCGGGAATTGACGAGTGAGTTTTTTCAGCAGTATTTATTGCCGCGTCGCCAGCAGACCCATGAATTACTGCAACAGGCCATTCAGCGCGGTGAGATCCGGGCAGATTATCCTTTTGATCTGATGCTGGATAGCCTGTATGGCCCGATTCATTATCAGATTATCTTTTTTAACCGGCTGCCGGATGAAGTCTATATTCAGAAGCTGGTCGACCTTGTATTAGCTCCAGTGCTGGTTTCTGTTTGAGCGTGTGACTTTTAAAAGTAGGTGTTATGTCAGTTGCTCCTGAGCGGTTATGGAATCGCTCATTCATTCTTTGCTTGTTGAATAATTTTTTTCTGTTTGTTTATTACTTTGCTTTATTGACCATTTTGCCGATTTATATCATGAAAGATCTGGGCGGAACGGTGAAGGAAGCGGGTTTGGCTTTAACCCTGTTTTTGGCATCTTCTATTGCGATCCGGCCGTTTTCCGGGCTGATCATTGAAAAGCTGGGCAAAAAAGTCTCTCTACGTGCTGCCGGAGTGATCTTTGCCCTGTTTGCCTTTAGTTATCTGCTGGTCGACAGTATGAGCTCCCTGCTGGCAGTCCGGTTTTTTCATGGAATCTGGTTCAGTATTCTGACCACCGTGACGGTACCGATAGCCAATGAATTTATACCGGAGCACTGTAAAGGTGAGGGGATGGGCTATTTTGTGATGTCCACCAATCTGGGAGTGGTCTTTGGGCCGCTTCTGGCGCTGAGCATCATACAAGTGACCAGCTTTCAGGTGCTCTTTGGCCTGCTGGCGGTGATTATTTCCGTCGGGCTGATTTTCTGCTGGATGCTGAATATCACGGAACTTCCTCCAGCCACACCGCGAAAGGCGGAAAAATCCAGGTTTAGTCTGCATGATGTTCTGGAGTTAAGGGTGCTGGCAGTCAGCTTTGTGGCGCTGCTTACGGCATTTTCCTATTCCAGTATCACCAGCTTTATTACGCCTTATAGTGAGTCTAAGCAGCTCTTGGCTTATGCCGGAATATTTTTTATTGTGTTTGCTGTATCGATGCTGCTGGTGCGTCCCTGGGTCGGCAAAATTTATGACCGCAAAGGTCCAAGCGCGGTGATTTATCCTTCGTTTGTTTTTTTCGCAATTGGTCTGCTCATCGTCAGTCTGGTTTCTAATCAGTGGATATTATGGTTGTCAGCAATCTTTATCGGCATCGGCTATGGGTCTTTATTTCCATGCTTGCAAACTCTGGCAATTCAGTCGGTTGAAAAACAGCGCATGGGCCATGCGATTTCGACTTTCTTTACCCTGTTTGATCTCGGTCTGGCTGTGGGTTCGGTCGTGATGGGACTGCTGATTGCACAATGGGGCTTTGAACAGACCTATATCTTCTGTGCAGTTCTAATCATGTTGACCCTATGGGTTTATCGTCAATATGTAGCCAAAAAACACCATGCAATTGTGGGCAGCTAAGAGAGGGACAAGCAGATGGAATTAAGACATTTACGCTATTTTGTGACAGTGGCGAATGAACTGAACTTTACCCGCGCCGCTGAAAAATTAAATACCGTACAACCCTCCTTGAGCCAGCAGATTAAAGATTTGGAACGCGAAGTCGAGGTACAGTTACTCAAACGCAATAACCGTAAAGTGGAGTTGACCGAAGCCGGGCAGGCCTTTTTAAAAGAGGCGCTATTGAGTCTGGAACATGCCGAGCGTGCCATACAGGTGGCCAGACAAATCGCCCATGCCAATAAGGACCAGCTCAATATCGGCTTTGTACCTGTGGCGGAAATGAAAGTTTTCCCTTATATCATGCCAACCATCCGGGCACATTTTCCGGAAGTGAAAATCAATTTTCATAGTCTGACAGATGCCCAGCAGTTCAGGGCCTTAAAGAAAGGGGAAATTGATATTGCTTTTACCCGTTATATCGAGAATGCCGAAGAGCTGGAACATGTGCAGATCTTTAGTGAGCCTTTGGCGCTGATTGTGCCCAAAAGTTCCCCGATAGCTGAACAGCGTCATGTCAGTATCAAAAGTCTGAACCAGCAGGATTTTATTATCAGTGATGAAGGGGCTTCCCCCCAGCTGTACAAGATCGTGACCGACTTTTTACAACAGTCCAAAATTAATGTGAATGTGGTCCAGCAATCCACCAATATTTTGCTCAATGTTAATCTGGTGGGGATGGGAGTGGGCTGGAGCCTGGTGCCTGCTTATGTGATTCCTCTACTGGGTGACAAGATTGTGGTTAAAAATACCATTGAACCTTTACCGATGATTGACCTGTATGCCAGTTACCGTAAAGGCCAGAGAAATGAATTGATTGAACTGATCCTAAAGATCCTGAATGAACAGTTTTATATGAATCTGTTTTAATTTCTCAATCAGATCTCTTTCATAAATTGCAGATTAGCCTTGAAAATGCAATATCGTGTTGCTGCCATACCTGACTCGGACTTTTAAAGCCGGGTCTTTTTCTTGGGTGATGATTCAAGCCTTGAGTGATTTCTAAGAGATAGTCATCCATCTAGATCTTTAAATCACTGCCTCTTTGAATATATGGCCGGATTAAACCTTTGGTATTTTCATTCTTGCACAGCTGGCCACGGGTTTTTTAGAAGAGCCGTATTTTCTGTTTCTCTGATTTCCCAAACCTAGGAGGTGAAAAAGTGTACCGCCCTTATTTTTATCCTGTTAGATGAAGCAATTTGTTCAGGACTGCTTTGAAGCTTAAGATGAGAAATCACCTGGCCTGCCTTTTATCATGGATTCTTTTAGGACTGGAAACATGAGCTCTTCGCGCTAATTGAGGGACCTGCTTGGTAAAATAACCATTTCTTGCTTCCAATAATTTAATCTCTGTTGCACTTCAGGTGCCAATCTAAAAATTAAAAAAATCATCTTTCTATTCAGGTGGTTGAACAGATTTTAAGTCTCCGCGCTATTGAAGAGAAATTAAAACGTTCAGATAGACATCAAGCAATATAAGGCTGGGCATGGTTTATATTGAAAATGCTACTTCTAATCAGCTTGCCTTCAAAGATGAGTACGTGTGATTTAAGGCAGGGCAGCAGTTTGTGTAACTCTCTATTGAGAGAGTCTTAAAAGGCTATTGAAAACTGACGGTTATGAAATGAAAAGACCATGCCAAGGCATGGTCTTCTGTGAGTTCTACTCGAGGAACTTAAACTTGAATCGAAAGCTTGTTGAACAATTGCTGACTGATGCTGTTCAGGGTTTGTGGGATAGCAAGTGCCGCCACAAAACGGTCTGGACGCAAGATCACCACAGATTCAGACGTCTGACCGAACCAAGCACGAATATCTGTACCCATATCACCAATGGTGATGACATGTTCATAGTGCTGACGCTGCGGATTATCCATTTGTATGGCAGGCAGCACCTGAATAAATTTTACGCCCAGCTTTTGCCACTTTTGCAGGTTTTCTGCTGAAAGTCCCCATTTCGGATCTACACCCCAAGCGATGATGGCGAAGTCATTCCCGATCACTTCATCCAGCAGAACGGTTTCACCTGATCCCACACGCACCTGCGGCTGGATGAACATTTTACCTACCGGTGAGTTTTTACTGTTGTGTGGAATCAGCGCGCCGTCATGATATTTAGGCATTGGCTTGAAGCGCATTTCCAGCAAGTATTGCTTGATGGGCTTGATATAGTTCAGTGCATAGGCAATCCCGTCACGTACAAAACCTTGCCATTTTTTGGGTGGTGCCAGTACGTGACCCGCCATCACCGACAGATCAATCATGGCCTTTGCATGGTCTTTACGTTCAATCTGGTAAGAGTCAAGCAGTGCCGGACCTGCTTTGCCCTGAATGACTAGCGCCATTTTCCAGGCCAGGTTAAAGGCATCACGCATACCGCTGTTATAGCCCTGACCTTGCCATACCGGCATAATGTGGGCAGCATCACCTGCCAGCAAAATACGGTCTACACGGAACTTATCAGCAATACGTGCATTGTGGGTGTAGACACGCTGACGGATCACTTCGATACCATCAGTGGTTGGTAAAACCTTAGATAACAGTTTGGCAATATTTTCAGGCTGGCTGAGTTCTTCTTGGGTCTCACCCGGCATGACCATAAATTCAAAACGGCGAATACCGTGTGGCAAGGCAGCAGACACATAAGGACGCATCGGGTCACAGCATAAATAGATGTGCGGGGTCGCTAGCGGATCATTTTCAATATCAATTACAATCCATTGGTTGGGTGCAGTCTCACCATCAAATGCCACACCCAGAGTACGGCGTACATAAGAATTACCGCCGTCACAGGCAATCAGGTATTGCGCCTGAATGGTTTCTGTACCGCCTTCTTTGGTCTGGACATTTAGTGTTACACCGTCGGCATTCTGGCTAAAGTCAGTCAAATGACGTGAGAAAAGCACTTCAGTTTTTTTATATTGTTTTAAGCCCTCTAACAGAACATGGTCGACTTGAGGCTGAATAAAGGCATTACGGCGTGAGAAACCAAACTCACGGGTTAAGGGCTGAATATCGGCAAAACAGCGACCTTTAGGCGTTAAAAAACGCATCGCATGGTTAGGTGTAGTATGTGGCAGCACCTGATCGACCAGACCTAAAGACTGAATCGTACGCAGCGACTCATCATCAATCCCAATGGCACGGGGATAATCAATCAAACTATCCAACTGTTCGACCACCGTCACTTGTATGCCTTGTTTGCTCAGGTAATTGGCAAGTGTCAAACCTACTGGGCCTGCACCTAAAATCGCGACTTCAGTTGTATAATTTGTTTTGCCCATAGCGAATATCCATTCAATCCACAATCAATATGGGTCATTAAGGGATAAATCGGGTATTCAGACAAGCTAGGCCATAGTAGGTAATGTGTATTAAATAAATAAAGAAAGGGTTGGATGGTTCAGAATAATTTATTGATTCTAAATGGTTAATTTGTTGTTCTTTAATAGCCGACAGCAATTTTATGATCAATTATGACTATGGTAAATGAACTTTAATCTATAAGAAAAATGCCAAACCCGCTCTCGCGTGGTTCAGCATTCTTTCATAACCAGCCGTATAGACCGAGGCCTACTGGAGTTCTACTGTGCTGGCTATGCTTCTCATTCCGAGGGTTTAGATCAGCTTAACGAGCAGCAGGCGTTGCTGAAGATTGACCTTCTGCAGCAGCTTCAGAAGCCGGCTGTTCTGTAGTTGCACCAGAAGTCGGCATTTCCTGCGTACTGACGATTACTTTTTGTTCTTCAGTCGTGTGTTCAGCTGCTTTTTCTGTTGCTGCAAAGCTGGTGGCTGCTGCTGCAGTTAAAGTGGTTGCAAGTAAAAGTTGTGCATATTTCATGTTGAGTATCCTTGGTTATTTCATTTTTAACATGTCAGCGTGATCATCACACCGGCCTGACAGGAATTCATCCTAAGCAGCGAAAATAGGCCGGGCAAATGAATTAACAAAAGCCGCACACCAGAACGAACTGAACATTTACAAATCCAAGAAAGTTGTTTGTTTTTTGTTAATTGTATAGGAGAAGCTTAGCAAAAAATGTGTGTAGATATTTCAGAGTTACTTGTTATTGGGTGATTCGGATGGATAAAAAGCAGCAAAAAAGCTCTGTAAGCAAAAAACAGAGCCGTATTTGGATTCCTGTGGTTATCCATCAGCCTTTTAGTAGATTCATCTTTTATAATGGTCAGCGTTTGCTGTTTTCTATCTCATTTGTTGTGAGTCGATTTTGAAAGTTCTTGCTGCTTCACCTGCTATTCCTGTGCATATTATTTCCGGCTTTTTAGGAGCCGGCAAAACCACCCTGTTAAAACAGCTGCTGGCTCAGAAACCTGAACAGGAGGTTTGGGCGGTGCTGATGAACGAATTTGGTCAGATAGGGGTAGACCAGCAGTTATTAAGTCAGGAGGAAGGCTATGCCGTCAAAGAGCTGCTCGGTGGATGTTTGTGCTGTAGCAGCCAGTTACCGATGCAGATCGCCTTATCGCGTCTGCTTTCCGAAGCCAAACCGGACCGGCTG
Source organism: Acinetobacter sp. RF14B (assembly GCF_006864105.1). NCBI lineage: Bacteria > Pseudomonadati > Pseudomonadota > Gammaproteobacteria > Moraxellales > Moraxellaceae > Acinetobacter > Acinetobacter sp. RF14B. The sequence goes on from NZ_SMTB01000028.1 coordinate 13,517, forward strand.
TTTATTGAACCGACTGGTTTAGGTCATCCTGCACAGCTGTTAGAACAACTGACAGAACCGTACTGGCACAGTCAGTTAAAAATGCAGGTGCTGGTTACGGTGGTGGATGGCTCACGTTTGCATGATCAGGCCTGGACCCAGCAATATCTGTATGCCGATCAGTTAAAAGCGGCACAGCTTATCGTGATTTCCCATCCAGACTTGATGACAGAGGCCGATCATCTGGCACTGCAACATTTAAAAGCCGAATATCAGCCTTATACCCAGCGCTGGCTGATGGCGGAACAAGGCCAGCTGGACATCACTGAAATCCAGCAGGACTATCAGGGCAGCCCACGCCAGCTGCAACCTTTATTAAAGCTGCGTCCACGGCTGTCCCAAACTGATGAGGCACCTGTAGTTATCCGGCAGTTGCCTTATCATTATGTCGAGCGTGCCCAAGGCTATCAGGTGGCCGGCTGGAAATTTCCAAAACGCTGGCAGTTCGATTTTTATGAATTGCTTGATCTGCTGTGTGAGCAGCAGGACTGGCTCAGAATTAAAGGGATTTTTAATACCCAGCAAGGCTGGAAAAGCTTTAACTTCAACCCGGAGCAGTTTAATTATCAGTCGGCTGAAGAAGGCATTGATAATCGGGTTGAAATTATTTATCAGCAGGATCGGGACTGGCTGGGATTTGAAACTGCCTTATTGCAATGTCGTATCGATCCAGAAAAGGAAGAAGCCTGATAAAAGTCCGCTTCAGGCCCGAATCTGTGCAGCAAAGCCAGAATAAATCTTATATGCTAGGCGCCAAATTTGAGGATAATATTATGGCGTTAAAAGCAACAATTTATAAGGCAGACCTGAATATTGCCGACATGGATCAGCACCACTATGCGGATTATCAGTTGACGATGGCGCAGCATCCTTCAGAAACGATTGAGCGTTTAATGGTGCGAATTTTGGCTTTTGCACGTTATGCCGAGGAAGGGCTGGAATTTACCAAAGACCTGTTTGAAACAGATGAACCCGCCCTGTGGGAAAAAGACCTGACCGGTCAATTATTGAAATGGATTGAGGTCGGCTGTCCGGATGAAGACAAGGTGAAAAAAGCCAGTGCCCGCTGCAAGCAGGTGGCGATTGTGTCTTATGGTACAGCGGTCGATGAATGGTATAAGCGCAACCCAAAACTGAAAACCCTGTCCAATCTTGAAGTCTGGAAGCTATCTCCTCTAAGTACAGACGCGATACAGCAATTATGTGCCAGAACCATGCAATTGCAGCTCAATGTCATGGATGGAGAATGGACCTTGATTGGTGATCAGGCACAGGCGGTCATTGAGTGGGAACAGTTACAATAAGCGTCAGGATGGATGCAAGTCTCCACTTACATCCTGGTCGCAAAATTTCGTATATCTGGGAGGTCGGGTCAGTTCCAGAGTCGAGACATGCCTCATGAGTTGTATGAGCTGCTGCTAGCAGTTGCGCTCGGTGCAATTATTGGCGCAGAGCGGGAATATCACAGTAAATCCGCCGGGCTGCGCACCATGATCATGGTCAGCCTGAGCTCCTGCCTGTTTACCATTATTTCCCTGAAAATTGGTGTGGAAAATCCTGACCGGCTGGCAGCTAATGTTTTGACGGGTCTGGGGTTTCTGGGTGCCGGGGTTATATTGAAAGATGAGAACCGGATTTCTGGCATTACTACCGCAACCACCATCTGGATGACGGCTGCGCTGGGCATGGTGGTCGGTGCAGGTTATGCCTTATTAAGTATCTGGACCACGATCATAGTCATGCTGGTGCTGGTATTGCTGCTGTATGTCCAGCGCGGGATTGAATTGCTGAATCAGGAGCGCAGCTATGAAATGGTCTGCTGTTTTGAACAGCATAAAATCGACCATTATGAACAACTGTTTAAAGACCATCATCTAAAAGTGATCTATTCTCATCATCAAAAAATGGAAGGACAGATTACTGGGCATTGGGTCTTAATGGGATCGGCCAAAAACCATCAAAAATTAACCCAGTGCTTGCTGCAGGATGAGGAAATTCAGCAGCTCAGCTTTTAGGCCCTTGCCATGAAAGCGCAAGGAATTTGAGTAAATCCGGTTTATACTGCCTGAATTGAATACCAGTTTTGGATGAATGACGATGATCAACGAACTTGAAATTATTGATTTAAAAGTAGGTGAGGGAAAAGAAGCGGTCAAAGGTGCCTTAATTACCACGCACTATACCGGCTGGCTCGAAGATGGAACCAAATTTGACTCATCACTGGATCGCGGAAATTACTTTGAAACCGTGATTGGTACGGGCCGGGTGATTAAGGGCTGGGACCAAGGCATCCTAGGAATGAAAGTGGGTGGCAAACGTAAATTGCGGGTTCCGGCACATCTGGCATATGGCGAACGTAAAATGGGAAAAATCATTCCAGCCAACTCGAATCTGATTTTTGAAATTGAACTGTATGACGTAAAAACCCGTGATGAATAATCGGGCTGCCGATATCCTGTTTTTTAACTCTATAAAAAAGACGAAGTCATGGCTTAGGTAGGCTTCGTCGTATTCACTACAAAAAAAAATTGTACTTGTTCTGATTCTAAGTAAGATTGAAAAATAACCGGTTTTTCAGGAATATTGCGCTTTTGCAAAATATGATAAGGCATATCTATAAGGTAGTGGTGGCTTGGCTCATACTGACTGTATCGGTGATAGCCCAAGCTCAAGCCTTATCTGCTTTTGCATCGCCTCCCGAACATGATATTGCGGAAATTAACTTTACTGAGAACACCAGTACGTCTTTGGATACGGACTGGCTGTTTTATCAGGGGCAGTTTATTACTGCACCTAGTCCGGTGGTCCGGCCACAAGTTTGTCAGCTCCCGGCGTCCTTTAAAAATCTGACCGGATCAAATATGGGATATGGCACTTTTATTGGCCATTTTAAAATTCCTAAAGAATTTATCGGACGAAGAATAGCGATCCATATTCCGGCACAATATGGCGCCTATCGGGTCTATATGAATGGTGATTTTATTCTGCGTTTAGGTAAAGTCAGCACCACTGCGGCAGGTCAAGTCACCAAAAGAGAGCCCCAGATCGGTTATTTTGTACCAGAAAGCCAGTATGTTACCCTGAGTATTCAAGTCTCCAACTACAGTACTTGGCATGGAGGACTCGAACGTCCGCTGCGGATTGGAACAGCAAGCACCATTAACCGGCAGTACCAGCAGATTATGATGAGTATCAGCATGGTCAGTGGCATGGTGTTGGGAATCGGTTGCTTTACAATTTTATTTTCAGTCTTTCGTGGTTCCAAGGAACGTAATAGTAGAAGTATTTTTACTTTTGGCCTATTTATTGTTTTTCTGGCTTTGCATAACCTGTTTAATGCCCCTTATGCCTATTCGGTCTTTACCAACATTGACTGGCTTTGGGGGATGCGTCTGCAATATTTATTCACCTTCTTGGCGATTCTGTTTTTCCTCAGCTATATGTACCTGTTTAATCAGCGTTATCTGCATCGCTATGTCTATTATGTAGCAGTGGCTTTTCTGCTGTTAAACTGTGCGGTGACCTTGTTTACTCAACCGGAAATATTTGAACGTGTGGCACTGTATAGCGCTATTTTCTGTTGGGTGATTGGGGGTAATTTCATCTATGGCTTTTATCAGACCTTACGGCAAAAGCTGCCTTATTCACGTCTCACCTTATATGCAGTGGTTTTTTTGTGCCTGACCTTTTTGAATGATTATCTATTACTGATCAATGTTATTGAAACTACAAATTTACTGTTTATTTCAACCAGTCTGTATGCCTTGTTGACCATGTTTCAACAGTCCAGAAACTATGCCCATCACACTTATCAAACCGAGCAGCTAAATATACGTTTAAAGGAGCTAAACAGCTCGCTGGACCAGAAAGTGAAAGAGCGTACCCGACAGTTATATGAGCTGAATACCAGGCTGGAAGACCAGATGAATATAGATGCGCTGACAGGAGCCTTTAACCGGCGAGCTTTGAATGAAGAAATACAAAAGCACTTTTCTCATCTGCAACAAGATTCACAGCAAAGCCTGATTTTTAGCATGCTGGATGTCGATTATTTTAAGAACTATAACGATTATTATGGACACTTGAAAGGGGATGAAATTTTACAGAGTCTGGTGAAAGTGATTCAGAAGGAATTACCCGAATCTGCCTATCTAGCACGTTATGGAGGAGAGGAATTTGCGATTCTGCTGAAAAATGTGACAATTCAGGTCGCCTCAGATTATCTGGAAAATGTACTGCGGAAGGTTCGTGAACAGCAGTTTGAGCATTTGAACCGGGGCGATCATAAGACTTATGTGACGGTGAGTATAGGCGTGGCCTGGATGGATGATCAGCAGCGTTATACCGATATTCATGAATTGATGAAAGCTGCGGATGTCCAACTGTATGCCGCAAAGCAGGCGGGGCGTGACCAGTTAAAAAAGGCAGAATAAAAATAAAATAGTTAGAAGGTATATTTATATAAACGATAAGGGTCTTCAGCATCTGGGCTGGTACGTGTCAGAAAGCCATGTTTTTGATAATAGGCTAAAGCAGTCTGGGTCGACTGTATTTCAAGCTGATGAATCTTTTTTCTGGCTAAAGAGACAGACATCTGCTGGATCAACTGAGTACCAAAACCCATGCGCTGGCAGTCAGCACTGACATAGTGCATCAGAATTTCACCGCGGTCACTCACCATTAAAAAACCCACAACCCGGTCATGTAAAATATAGACCCAGCAATCGTTATACAGCATTTCAACGATCAGATAGGCCTGGTTAAATTTTTCCAGCCAGGTCTGGATCACACTGTCTTCGCGTTGATGATCCAGCACACAAGATTGAATACTGTCATGAATGACCTGAATGATTTGCGGTATATCCTGAACCTTCCCTTCACGAATCATAATTTTATTCATTTACTCGACCATTTATAGGGAGGTTCCATTTGACGGCAAAGCCAATTGGAAAACCAAGAGCGTGATTGTGTCATTTTGGGATAAATTTGCTAAACAATGCCGTGCAAAAGCCGTTTTTTGTTGATAATTTGTCTCATTTATTTATCTTTTGCCTAAAGTCTGAACAGTTTAAATTAGATTAAGCATAGCAAGGCAGACGGTCTACAGACTGCCATTAATATGAAGTGAAAAATTAGAAGAAAAGACTCTATAAAAATAGGCTTGTGAGCGCTTTAAGAAGGCTAAGCCTAAAAGCCGCCTTCAGCTTCAAGTCACTCTCAAATGAATAAACGACATCTATCCCTAGAACCAGCCCGGTGAGATAATCCATGATGCTTAAATTTTTGCTGTTGTTTTGTCTGCTACTGATCTTTTATGCAGCCTGTCAGGTGGGCCTGAAGACTTATAAAATCCGTCATTATCGCAAGAGCAAAGCATCAAACACAGCCACAGCGTTGGCTGCCGTTCCTCTCTCCAATTACGTCAGGCGGGAAATGGTTCATGTGGTAGAAGCCCATGAACAGGAATTGTTCGATGATGTCGCCAGTTTACTGTTTCAGCAGAAAACAGATCTTCAGGATCCGGCTCAGGCTGAACAGTTGCAACAAAGGCTGTTCTATAAAATGCCGGGACGGACCACTACACATATTCGTCGTCTGGACTTAGGAGAATGGTCAATTTACTGGAATTTCTATGACCAGTCTCTGGAGTATTATGTGGGCTGCTATGGCATTTTTTATACGCATGTTGACCGCTTCGGGCAGGAACATAAGCTGGAGATTGCTAAAAACTTATCACATTCGCACTGTATCTGATATTTATCAGCAATCAGACCCCGGATCAAAACAATCTTCAGGCTGCATATTTCTGTTGATGTAAGTGCTTAAAGGTGTTCAATGCTTCATCCCAGATTTTTTCTGCGCCCTGACGGAAATATCCCATATGGCCAATCTCCCGAAGGCCATAATCTGCTGCGCGAATATCAATATAGGATTTTTTAGCTTGAGCGTAGTGCTGTATAAAGGCATGCCTTGAAGCGGGTAAGGCCCAGGCATCGTCCAGAGCGGCAATGGCATAAATCCGGGTTTGAACCTTGGCATACTGGTCATGTAGTGCTTTCAAGTCAGGGTCAGCAAAAAAGTAAGTCGGATTTTTACACCATTTGCGCCACTCACGATACACATCATAGGGCAGGTCTGCGCCCATTTTCAGAAGACTCCATGGCAGATAGCCACTAACAGCCACCATCGGCGGAAAAATAATATTCCAGATCACCTGAACTTTGATTTTTTCCTTAAAAGGCATATAGCCATGCCAGCCTGCACCCGTACCAAAACAGTAGAGCGCTTCTACCCGGTCATGATATTTACTCAGTCCCAGAGCCTGCCCACCATAGGAATGCCCAATCATATAAATATCCAGACCGGTTTTACTTAAATACTCAATCGCGGCGGTCAGGTCATAACGGCCCCAGTCCAGATAGGACATTTTAAAGTTTTTGAGCGTTTTAGGTGCTGAAGCTGCAATGCCACGATAGTCAAAAGTCAATACCTGAAAACCGGCCGCGGTAGCATATTCAGCAAAGCGCCGATAGAACGCTTGCGGAACACCGGTGGCGCAGGCCACCACGATATTGGCCAGAGCGGACATTTCTGTCTGGTAAAGCTTGCCACTTAAGGTGTAGCCGTCTTCCGCCAGAAATTGCACGGTTCGGGTCTGAATTTTTCCTTGTGTCATACTAAGTTCCTTTTATTTTCAGTGATCAGGATAAGAATCATTTATAGTAGTTTTAAGCAGATCCGCCCAGAGATGTCAAAACTCTACAGTCGTTTGCAAGAGTTGTTGCATCGAAACCGTTACATAAGCCCAAGTGTCTTTTAAGGCGCTGTTTAAACTCAAGGATGCCGGAAGTTGATTGACTTTTATTATAAGCAGCTGAATCACTTCCTTCAGCTTGCAGTCCGGATTGAAGCGAATCCCGAAAAATATTTACAGTTTGATTCGGTGTCTGAGTTTTATCAATCCGCTTGGTTACTTGAATTTCCTCGAGGTACACACTGGTATGTAAGTGGTCTGGATGATGGTGCCGAGGAATTTGATGTGGTCATTTATTACCGGGATGCCTGTCTTCAGCTCAGCTGCGGTGCAGAGGTATCAGCAAAGCTCATCCGGAAACATTGACCAGATTGTCATTTTTTACCCGCAATCGAGTAATGACATCTGCCTTGGAATTGAATTAAATAGCTGCTCTATTGAGGGTTTTCCCTTACCTGATTCAAGACACGCCCATCCTTCAAGCAATAAAAATAAGGAAAATTTGTATGGCACACCAGTTCACTGTAACAGCAATCATTCAGGGTATTTCAATTGATGACTTTAAACGTCTGGCCGCAGATATTCGGATGCATGAAGCGGTCTGTCACCGCATCCCTGCACAGAATATGGAAATTCTAGTCTCTGAAAAGCAGGGCCAGATTTATACTTTAAAACGTGCCTATAATCTGGATGTTAAAATTCCAGATATGGCGAAAAAACTGTTAAAAGATGCCTTTCGCTTGCAGCGCACCGATGTAAGTAATCTGGAAGAAATGACTTCAATTGTAGAATTAGGTGCAAATCTGCCGATTGAAGCGAAATGTCAGCGTGTGGTGACAGGTGATGAGGCACAGATCCAGTTTCAGCTGGATTGGAGCGTTAAAGTTAAAGTGCCTTTGTTGGGCAATATGCTGGAAAAGCATGCTGAAGGAGAAATCCGTAAATTTAGCGAGATTGAAATCAATATTGTCGAAGATGAGCTGCGTAAGAATCTGTCAGCCTGATTTTTGATGTTTCGGTCTTTCAATATTCTATAAAAAGAGCCTGATAAGCAGGCTCTTTTTATGGTCTTTATCCTATTTTTTCAAATTTTCTTTGATAAATTACAGCACTTAACAGGGTCACCAGACAGATCGCCCAGATATAGTACATGGCGCCAATATTGCTATATAGACTCAGCCATTGAACCAGCGGCAAGGTGATTCCTCCGGCAATTGCATAGGCAAGGTTATAGGAAAATGAAATGCCACTAAACCGGATCTGGGCCGGGAACATTTTGACCATACTGTAGGAGACGATGCCCACGGTGCCGGAACTCAGGCCGAGCAGCATATACAGCATAAACACCGTCGAAGCTTCTACATGCCCCAGACTATGATAGAAAATACCTGCCATTAGTGCGACAAATAAAGCACCAAGCAACATGATTTTACCTGCGCCGAAACGGTCTACCAGCATGCCTGCCAGAATACAGCCCAGCATTTGCATGACAATTGCCGCACTTTGCATTTTAAAGGCATCGGCCCGTTCAAAACCAAAACCAGTCACCAACAAGTTCGGCATGGCTAAAATCAGTACCACCACGCAGCCGGTCAGGAACCAGGTAAACAGCATGCCCAGAACTACACCGGTTTTATGCTGGGCAAGTACCTGTTTCACAGGCAGCTCTTTGGCCAGTTCCTGTTTCGCCTGCATGGCCTGAAAGACAGGCGTCTCTTTAAGATAACTGCGTAAGTACAGCGCCACAAAGCCAAAAATACCGCCTAAAATAAACGGAATGCGCCATGCCCACTGCTTGATTTCAGTTTCGCTAAATTGCAGGGAAATGAACAGTGACATGAGGGCACCGAGTAAAATACCTAAGGACAGACCCGCCGTCAGAACGCCATTGGCAATACCAATCCGGCGTTCCGGAACATGTTCCGAAACAAAGGTCCAGGCTGCCGGAATTTCTCCACCAATCGCGATGCCTTGCATGACTCGCATCAGCAATAACAGCAAAGGGGCGGCATAACCGATACTTTCGAAGGTCGGCATGATCCCGATCATTAGGGTAGGTAGAGCCATCAGCAGAATAGACAAGCTGAACAGGCGTTTACGTCCGATCAGGTCGCCAAAATGCGCCATGACCACGCCCCCCAGCGGGCGGAAAAAATAACCCGCAGCAAAGATGCCATACGTGTTCAGCATGGCCCAGAATGGACTTAAAGTACTGGGGAAAAACAGTTCAGAAATCAGTTTGGCGTAAAATACATAAATGACAAAGTCATAAAACTCGAGTGCGCCGCCCAAAGAGGAGAGTCCAAGGGTGCGTTTGTCAGCACGGGTGAGTTTGGAATGAGCAACCATACTTGAGTTCCGCTAATAAATAATCCTAGATGATTGATTTTAAAGAATGCTTTTTTAATTGAATAATCAAACTTTCTTTGTTTGATTTTAACTAAAAGTTATCAGATTTCATTTTTATTCAATTATTTGGAATATATAAGTGTCTAGACTGAAATTTGGGTACTTTCTCTTGAATCCGTCAGCGGTCTCTAGCTAAAAATAGCCTTAAGAAACAGAAAAAAGATTGAAATGTTTCAATGAAAAGAAAAGCTGAGAAAATAAGGCATGAAATGAAGGAAATAGAGACTTTTGACAAGTTTTATAATGAAGCTTGAGAAAGCTTTGGCTGCATGATCAAGTACAAAGTATTGCTTTGTTTAAAGGGCAAGAGGACGAGTATATTTTTGCTGTTATCTCAATCTCGTGATGAGTCATTTATTTAGAATGGCTCATTGGGCTGTCTGATGGATTATATCCGCTAAAAACTCTTGCGAGATGTCTCTCTCGTGGCCAAACATAGACGAAATATCAACAGCCCCTTATCCTCTCACCTGCAAATTCACCTTATCCTGCTGCACTGTATATCAACCGGTGAGCTCAATCCATCCGGAAAATAGAAATGGCAGCCCAGGTCTTGGAAGCAGACTACTTAAGTGTGCAGGACACCAGAGGACAAATGGCATGGGCACAACAGAGCAGGCTGCGTTACTTTACTTTAGCAGGCAGTGAAGTCATGCGGGTATTTCGCGATTTTCCAGCTCAGATCGTGCAGCATACAATTATCATCTGCATAGGAGCTTGTGGGTAGACAGACCTTAGGGGGCAGCAGGTGCCTGAATCGCGGTGCCATAAGCAAAGACTTCGACCATGCCGCCCTGCATACCGAGTTCGGTGGTACTTAGCCGAATCCCCATAATCTGCTGTGCACCCATTTTCTCAGCCTCAAGTTTTAAGCGCACGATTGCCTCACGTTGAGCCCGTTCAACCACGCTTTCGTAACTGGTCAAACGTCCCCCCAAGAAATTCTGAATATTGGCAATGGCATATTTAAAATAGTCATGGGAAATCACCACATTGCTGCTGATCATTTGACCTGAAAAATTTGAAGGGATAAAGCGGCTGTTATTGACCGCAATATAAGCCAGGCGCTGTTCCTGTTCTGCCAGATATTGCAGATGTTTACGCTCATTGTAGCGGCCAAAGCCAAACCCCACACTGAACAGAATCACAAAAATGGTGATCTGAAGAATTAAACCGTCCATGATTTAAGCGGCCGGAGGGAAGGGGTCAGGAAGTTTGGTCGTATGGGATTCGACGACCACAGCAGTACCATATACAAACAGTTCCGATGCACCCTGGGCAATATTTGAAGTCGAGAAGCGGATACCTACAATCGCATTCGCACCCAGTGCGCGGGCCTTTTCAATCATACGGTTCATGGCTTCCTGACGGGACTCTTCCAGCAGTTCGGTATAGGCTGTGAGTTCACCACCGACAATATTTTTCAGACCCGCCAACAGGTCACGTCCTACATGTTTACTTCGTACTGTACTGCCATATACCACATCAATTTGACGGTTAATGGTATGGCCGGGAACGGTTTCTAAATTACTGAGCAGCATTTTTGTGATATTCAAATGAAAATAGGATGGCTGTGAAGATAGGAAATTGAGGATTAAAAAGCAATAAAAAAGCCTGCATTGCGCAGGCTTTTTTATTATAACTTTAAAATTTACTGATCACTGTTTGCCGCTTTACGTTCAGCAGTTGATGGCTGCTGTAATGTAGCATCAGCGGTATTGGCTTTAAGGCCACCACCTAAACTCTTGTACAGCTCTACCTGATTGTTCAGGTTGGCTTGTTCAAGCAGCAATAGGCCTTGCTCTGCTGCATAAGAGGCACGCTGTGCATCCAGTACAGTCAGATAGTTGTCAATTCCGGCACGGAAACGGGCTTCAGACAAGCGGTAAGTGGTATTGGTAGCTTCAACCAGACGGCGTTGAGCCGCAATTCGGTCACCAATATTCTGACGTACAGCAAGTGCATCGTTCACTTCACGGAAGGCAGTCTGGATCGACTTTTCGTAATCAGCCAGTGCAATCTGCTGATCCGTTTCAGAAATCTTGATATTAGCCTGACGTGTGCCCCAGTCAAAGATTGGAATATCCAAGCTTGGACCAATTGCCCAGACAAAACTGCCCGACTTGAACAGATCACCCAGATCAGCCGATGCATAACCTGCTGAACCGGTCAGACTGATGGTAGGGAACAAACGTGCACGTGCTGCGCCAATATTGGCACCTGCCGCAGACAGACGGTATTCTGCCGAGCGCACATCTGGACGGTTCATGAGCAGATCACTTGGCAGGCCTGCACCGATAGCCGTATTGGAAGTGATACGTGTGATGTGTTTAGCCGGTAACAGGTTCGCCGGTACAGGCTGACCGACCAGCAGGTTTAACAGGTTTGTAGCCTGTGCCACCTGAGTGCGGTAATTGGCCACATCATTACGTGCTGTTTCAACCGAAATCTGTGCCTGACGCACTGGTAGTTCGCTGTCGATGCCAACATCAAAACGTTTCTTGTTCAGGTTAAATGATTCTAGCTGGGCTTTTAGAGTCTGTTCAGCCAGTGCCAGATTGGCATTGGCAAAGGAATAGCTGAGCCAGGCCTGTGCCACCTGACCAATCAGGGCAATTTGTGTGGCATCACGTGCACTTTGGGTTGCAAGGAAAGTATCCAGTGCATTGTCACGCAGGCTGCGCACACGGCCCCAGAAATCCAGTTCATACGCAGTCACACCCAGACCGACATTATAAGTGGTACTCGGACCGCGACCTTGTGCACTGTTATTCAGGGTGTCCTGGCGCAGCACACTGCCACTGGCACCAATGGTCGGTAACTGGTTATTTTCAGTAATCTGGTATTGCTGCTGGGCGCGCTGGATGTTCAAGGTTGCCGTACGCAGATCACGGTTATTGGCCAGTGCCAGATCAAGTACCTGTAACAGGCGCTGATCTGCAAAAAAATCCTTATAACCCTGTTCTGCCACAGAAGTACCAGACGCATTGGTATAGCTACTTGGGATATTTGCCTGTGCAACCGGCTCTGGGCCACGCATGCTTTGACACGCGGTCAAAGCAAGCGCAAGGGCAGATACCGCAATGCTACGACCTGTAATAGACCATAGATTTTGCATTACGACTTGTACTCCTGATTTTGTTGTTTTGGTTTGTATTTAAAGATGCTTCGAATCCACACGTAGAATACAGGAATAAAGAAGATCCCTAAAAGGGTTGAGCTGATCACACCGCCCAGGACACCATAACCGACCGAGTGTTGGCTACCGGCACCGGCACCTGTAGAAAGTGCTAATGGCAGTACACCAAAACCGAAGGCCAATGTGGTCATAATAATTGGACGTAAACGCATTTTTGCAGCATGCAGCGTGGCTTCAAACAGCTCTTCACCTTGTTCCTGCAATTCTTTGGCAAACTCTACAATCAAGATCGCATTTTTTGCAGACAGACCAATGACGGCAATCAGTGCAACCTGGAAGTAAATGTTATTTGAAAGGTTCGGATCTTTGAAAATAATCATTCCCAAGAAGGTCATTCCAACCGCACCAACGATACCCAGCGGGACCACCAGAAGCACCGAGAATGGAATCGACCAGCTTTCATATAACGCTGCCAGACAAAGGAATACAATCAGTAAAGACAGAGCCAGCAGGAATGGGGTTTGTGAACCTGCATCACGTTCTTCTAAAGATAAACCAGACCATTCATAGTCGAAACCTTGTAAGCCCTTTTCAGGAAGCTTGGCAATAATTTCTTCCATGGCCAGCATGGCATCACCCGAGCTGACACCCGGTGCAGGTGTACCCTGAATATTCATCGCAGATACGCCATTGTAGCGCTCTAGACGCGGCGAACCGTACGTCCATTCACCTGTTGCGAATGCCGAGAATGGCACCATTTCACCTTTGTTATTGCGCACATACCATTTGTTCAGGTCTTCCGGCATCATGCGTGAGTTGGCTTCACCCTGAACATAGACTTTCTTGACACGACCGCGGTCAATGAAGTCATTAATATATGAGCCGCCCCAGGCCATACCCATGGTGCTATTGATCTCAGCAATGCTGACACCCATGGCACCGGCTTGCGCCTGATCCACAGTAATGGTGTATTGAGGGTTATCCTCTTGGCCATTTGGACGTACGCCCATTAAGCGTGGATCTTGTGCAGCCATACCTAAAATGGTATTACGCGCCGCCAGCAGTTGATCGTGACTTTGACCAGCAGCCGCTTTTAACTGTAAGTCGAAGCCCGCACTTACGCCTAATTCAGGCATCGCGGGAAGCTGTAAAGGCATGATGTAAGAGGCATCTTTTACAATCATGTTTAAAGCCATACCACGTTTGATGATTGCACCGACCTGTGATTCGGCTGTGGTACGGTCTTTCCAGTCTTTTAACTGAATGAAAGCCAGACCAGCGTTTTGGCCCACCCCGGTAAATGAGAACCCAGCTACACTGAATACAGAGTCAACATTGTCTTTTTCTTGCTCAAGGAAATACTGGGTCATCGTATTGATGGTGTTTTCAGTACGCTCAAGGGTCGCATTTGGTGGTAATTGCACCAAGGTCATCACCACCCCTTGGTCTTCATCTGGCAAGAATGAAGAAGGGAGTTGAACAAACAGATAAGCTAAAACAGCAATCACGGCACCGTAAAATACGCCTGAGAAAAGTTTCGCATGTGTCATGCGGTCAACACCGCGCTGGTATTTCACCGAGAGGCTGTCAAAACTTTTGTTAAACCAACGGAAGAAACGCGCGAAAATATTATTGCTTTCCGGCTTGTTCGGATCGTGTTGTTTTAACATGGTTGCACAAAGTGCAGGGGTAAAGGTTAAGGCCACCACCAGCGATAAAATCATCGCGGTCACCAGCGTGAGCGAGAACTGGCGATAAATCACGCCCGTCGTACCACTCATAAAGGCCATCGGTACGAATACCGCGGTCAATACCGAAGTAATACCGACTAAGGCACCAGAAATCTGCTGCATGGATTTTTCTGTCGCTGTGACTGGATCAAGGTGCTCTTCGACCATGACCCGTTCCACGTTTTCCACCACGACAATCGCGTCATCCACCAATAGACCAATGGCCAGAACCATGGCAAACATGGTCAAGGTGTTAATTGAGAAACCAAAGACATTAATAACTGCAAATGTACCCAAGACCACGACAGGCACAGCCATGGTTGGAATAATCGTTGCACGCCAGTTCTGTAAGAACAGGAACATTACCAGGAAGACGAGAATGATCGCTTCAATTAAGGTTTTCACCACACTCTTAATTGAAAGCTCAATAAATGGCGTAGTATCAAACGCAAGCTTATCTTCCATGCCTGCCGGGTAGTTTTTACGCAGGTCAGTCAACAGGTCTTCAACAGCAGTAGCGGTATCCAGCGCATTTGCACCGGTTGCCAGCTTAATGGCCACACCACCTGCTGGTTTACCATTAAATTTAGACAAGAACTGATAGTTGTCTGCACCTAATTCTACCCGAGCCACATCACCCAGGCGGACTTGTGCACCGTTAGGCGCATTTTTCAGAAAGATGTTTTTAAACTCTTCCGGTGTCTGTAACAGACTTTGTGCATTTACTGTGGCGTTCAGCACTTGACCTTCAATAGAAGGAGCACCACCGAGCTGACCCACTGCGACCTGGGAGTTTTGTGTTCTAAGTGCTGCTGCGATATCACTTGGCGTAACTTGCAAGCTTGCCATTTTCGATGGATCCATCCAGATACGCATGGCATATGAACCACCAAATACCTGTACTTCACCCACACCTGCAACGCGGCTTAACGGTTCAGCGATGTTCGAGTTGACATAGTCTTTAATATCATCGGCTGACATGCTGCTGTCTGGTGAATAGAAGGCAATAACTTGCAGGAAGCTTGCGCCAGACTTGGTTACTTTGACCCCTTGACGCTGTACGTCTTCAGGTAAAAGCGCAGTGGCTGATTGTAATTTGTTTTGTACCTGAACCTGTGCGATGTCTGCATCGATACCTTGTTCAAAGTTCAATGTAATTGAGGACTGGCCATTACCCGCACTGTTTGAAGAAATATAGCGCAGGCCATCCAGACCATTCATTTGCTGTTCAATGATCTGGGTCACTGTATTTTCAACAGTTTCTGCAGATGCACCTGGATAAGTTGCAGCAATTGTTACGGTGGGGGGAGCAATGGTCGGATACTGGGCAATAGGCATATTGGTTAGGGTAAGAATACCGGCTAACATAATGACCAAAGAAATCACCCAGGCAAAAATGGGGCGATGAATAAAGAATTGAGCCATGAACTAGTACTCCTTATGCATTTGCAGCAGGTTTTTGTTCAGCTGGTTCTTTTCCATCTTCTGCCTTTTTCGCATCAGCTGTAGGGGCTTGAGTGCCTTGTGGAGCAGCAGCTTTTGGCTGATACGGTTTTACCACAACCTGTTGTTCAGGCTTAACTTTGGCAATACCATCTACAATGACTTTATCGCCAGTGTTCAAACCACTGGTTACAATCCAGTTTTGGCCTTGAATCCCTGCTGTTTCTACCGGACGAGCAACCACCTTGTTATCGGCACCAACCAGCATCGCCATGGCTTGGCCAGTTGGGGTACGGGTCAATGCGGCTTGTGGAATCAAGAAAGCATTCGGTACTTCACCTTGTACAATTTGCGCTGTAGCAAACATACCAGGAAGGAGCAAGTGATTCTTGTTCGGAAATACTGCACGTAGCGTAACGGTGCCTGTGTCAGGATTCACGCTGGCATCCGAGAATGCCAGACGGCCTTCAACCGGATAGATACTGCCATCTTCAAGTTTTAACTTGACTTTCGTATTATTCGAGCTGTTGAGGCTACCTTGGCTCAGCTGCTGGCGTAAACGCAGCAGTTCTGCACTGGACTGGTTGATGTCTACATAGATGGGATCCAGACGCTGGATCGTGACCAGTGGTTCGGCCTGACTTGCAGTGACCA
>NZ_SMTB01000282.1:0-275 GCF_006864105.1 Acinetobacter sp. RF14B
ATCCGTATAGTCATTTAAGTCACTGCCTTTTCTAATATATTGTCTGATCAATCCATTCGTATTTTCATTTGTTCCTCGCTGCCAGGCGCTATAGGGATCAGCGAAATACCAATCTATATCTAATTCCTGAGCAGCATACTCATGCAGGCTGAACTCTTTACCATTGTCCGCGGTAATTGTTTTTAGATGCGCTTTGATCGGTTCCAATAATCTGATCGTAGCCTGGCAAACTTCCTCAGCCTTGCGCGTGCTGCACTTTTTCAGCCAAAGATAAC
>NZ_SMTB01000283.1:0-258 GCF_006864105.1 Acinetobacter sp. RF14B
GATGAGCTAGCATTTTGCTTCCGACCGACCAAAGTCAAAGTTGCATCATGAACTATACTCATCTTACTCAAGAAGAAAGATATCAGATTTCCACATTGTTACGTGAAGGTTTTTCTAAGCGTTATATCGCCTGGAGGCTAAATCGCTCACCTTCCACTATTTCCAGAGAAATAGCACGCAATCGGGCAAGGAATGGTTATTTCGCTCAACATGCCCATAAATTAGCTCGCAGACGGCATTGTCCTAATCCCAAAAGAA
>NZ_SMTB01000284.1:0-258 GCF_006864105.1 Acinetobacter sp. RF14B
GATGAGCTAGCATTTTGCTTCCGACCGACCAAAGTCAAAGTTGCATCATGAACTATACTCATCTTACTCAAGAAGAAAGATATCAGATTTCTACATTGTTACGTGAAGGTTTTTCTAAGCGTTATATTGCTTGGAGGCTAAATCGCTCACCTTCCACTATTTCCAGAGAAATAGCACGCAATCGGGCAAGGAATGGTTATTTCGCTCAACATGCCCATAAATTAGCTCGCAGACGGCATTGTCCTAATCCCAAAAGAA
>NZ_SMTB01000285.1:0-255 GCF_006864105.1 Acinetobacter sp. RF14B
GATTAAAGCGATTGTAAGCAGTTTGCCAAGGACAAAATTCTTGGGGAATATCCCGCCATGTGGCGCCTGTACGCAGTTTCCATAAGATCGCTTCCATGATATTTCTACTATTCTTTGAACAGTAGCACCCATGTAATCGCATAGTATCTTGAATTTTCTGCCAGATATCATCGGTAAGAAGAGTGCGTGCCATTGAAAATGTAGAAATAAAAATAACTCAAAGGAGGATTTTAAGTATTTAAAACCAATTCTTCA
>NZ_SMTB01000286.1:0-255 GCF_006864105.1 Acinetobacter sp. RF14B
ATAAACTTCGAGTAATTTAAACCAATCAATCAATGATAATATTTCGATCAATCAACCAGTAAAAATCCACACAAGTTGTTCTTCATAATCTCTTAATGATCTTCTTGCTACTTCGTCAGCAGCAAGCTAGGTCGGCTATGTTACGCTTTCTTTGTAGAAAGTCAACCAGTAAATCCGATTATTTTTAAACTCATTCAAGACACCTAAACTCAACACCTTGTGCTAAATCCTTGTTTCCTAACAAGTTTTAATCTT
>NZ_SMTB01000287.1:0-255 GCF_006864105.1 Acinetobacter sp. RF14B
AATTTGTCAGAAAATTGATGAGCCAAGATTGGTGTCCTTTAGGCACTACTGATTTTAAACTGAAGAGTTTGATCATGGCTCAGATTGAACGCTGGCGGCAGGCTTAACACATGCAAGTCGAGCGGGGAGAAGGTAGCTTGCTACTGGAACCTAGCGGCGGACGGGTGAGTAATACTTAGGAATCTGCCTATTAGTGGGGGACAACGTTCCGAAAGGAGCGCTAATACCGCATACGCCCTACGGGGGAAAGCAGGG
>NZ_SMTB01000288.1:0-245 GCF_006864105.1 Acinetobacter sp. RF14B
ACGTACCAACAATTTCTCACGTGATTAACTTTGGTCTTCCAATGAAGAACGAAGATTATGTACACCGTATTGGTCGTACAGGCCGTGCGGGCCGTACCGGTAAGGCCATTACTTTGGCAACTTACCGTGAGCGTGGCAAGATCCGTGCTCTAGAAGACTTCCTTGATGCACGTTTAAATGTATCTGAAATTGAAGGTCTGGAGCCATCTCCACCTCCTGCACGCGGTAGCCGTGACGGTGGTCGT
>NZ_SMTB01000029.1:0-28926 GCF_006864105.1 Acinetobacter sp. RF14B
CCCCTACCCGACCCTCTTCCGATCTGTGTGGGCCGCCTGGGCGTCAAAGTCGTAGGCAATCTTGAAGAGGTCGTCCAGGACTGTGATGTCGTGATTGACTTTACTGCGCCTGCGGCCACAGTCCAGCATTTAAAAATTTGCCGTGAACATGGTGTAGCCATCGTGATTGGCACGACCGGGATGGATGACGAGCAAAAAGCCTACCTAGATGCATCGGCACAAGAAACACCGGTGGTATATGCAGCCAACTATTCAGTCGGTGTAAACGTTTCTATTAAACTCCTTGAGCTGGCGTCCAAGGTTTTTGGGGATAGCGTAGATATCGAAGTTATTGAAGCGCATCATCGTCATAAAGTCGATGCACCGTCAGGTACGGCCTTGATGATGGGTGAAGCGATTGCAGATGCTTTAGGCCGTGATCTGAAAAAAGATGCGGTTTATCATCGTGAAGGGCATACGGGTCCGCGTGAACGTCAAAGTATTGGTTTCCAGACTATTCGTGGCGGTGATATTGTTGGTGAACATACCGCCATGTTTATTGGCGAAGGGGAACGTGTAGAAATTACCCATAAAGCCACCAACCGTATGAACTTTGCTTCAGGGGCGGTACGTGCAGCAGCATGGGTCGTGGGTCGTGAAGCACGCAAATATGATATGAAAGATGTGCTGGGTTTTAACGATATAAAGGTTTAAAAATCCGTCAAAATCATTTATAAAAAGATTAAAACTAAAATAAGATGAATCCTACAATGCAAAAAATGATATTGATGTGCTGTGCTATGGCATTCATTGCCATGGCACAGGCAAAATCTATAGACAATGCCAAACTCTCCATTCATAAAAATAATATCAAGGTCTGGACCTATCAAGATGAACGTCACCCGGTCTTTTTGTATAAAGCTGAAACCTCCTATGATGTACCGATTGAGAAAGCAGTTTCCCTGATTCTGGATGTCGAGCAGGCAGTGAAATGGGTTCCCTATATGGGCAGTATCAAGCTCTTGTCACGCGACAATATCAAAGGTGATTTTACCTTGTATATGGTGCTGGATTTCCCCTTTCCTCTCAAAGACCGCGACCTGGTGGTACAGGGCAAAATGATCAAGAATGCCAATGGTCAGATCACCATCAGGAATAAGGCGATTTCAACTGGCTATGCCCTAAATCCAAACTATGTTCGTTTAACCGACTATCAGGGTGACTGGACTTTCCAGAAGCTAGGCAATAATAAAGTCAAGGTTTCAACTTATGGCTATGCCAATCCGGAAGGTTCCATTCCTCTGACTTTCGTGAATATGTTTGTCCAGCAGCAGCCTTATCAGATGCTACACAAGATGAAAACCCAGCTTGCCAAACCTATATCCAGCTCTGTTTTACCCGAAGCTTTGCGTTAAACAGGCCATAAAAAAGTCTGCTTGAAGCAGGCTTTAGATGGAAGAGTTGAATCTCATTCTGACATAAATTGATGGCTTAGAGAGCTGGTGTATGCAACACCCAGCCAGCCCCAGAGTGAGCATATCCAACAGAATGCTGTATTGCCCTTGAATATGATGATCCTTATGTAATGAAGAGGTGATGGATCATTTTCGCCGAAGAGCGAAATTGAACTAAATTAACCTGAGTTCGATGAAATCCACTTAGCCTTTTAACATATTTTGGAAAGTTGGCTTATTGGGGTTCAAACAATAAGCCACTACAGCAGCCATGATATTCACCATGAAGTTATTTACCGAACGATGACGTGAATGTTCAAGTTGATGTAAATTTTTTAATTGATCATTCACTGTCTCTATTAATCCTCTTCTGCAAAGCAATTGTTTTTCTTCTTCTGTTTGGATAGGTTTGTTTTTTATATTCCGACGTGATGGGGTCAATATTTTCAGTCCTCTTGCTGCTAAAACTTCGGCTTTTGCTTTGCTCAAATAGCCTTTGTCTCCGAGTAGGATCCCTTTTAATTCTTGAGTTAAAGAATCTAATATAGCAACATCATGAACATTTCCTGATGTCAGTTTGAGGTTAATTATTTCACCTAAGTTATTGATAACCAAATGTAATTTAAAACCATAAAACCACCCCGTACTACTTTTTCCACGACCTGCCAAACCTTTAAATACACGATGCCTTTTAATTCGAAGATTATGGCAAACTACCAATTTAGTGGAGTCAATGATACTGATTCCCGTATCTTTTCCTTTTACTTGATGGAAGAAATTACTCAGAGCCTGCAAACAACGGGGCATGATTTCAATAAATCGGTTGTAGCTAAGCAGTTTAGGAAAAGCAGATTTCCAGAATGGAACGATCATTTGGCAATAAAAATATTTGAAGAATCTAAACCCGGATTGATGAAATAAAATGACAATGGTCATTGCTTCAGACAAGCTTAAAGCTGACTTTTTTAGCCTGGATTTTTGATCAGAAATTAAAGCTTTCTCTAAAGACTTATTAAATTTTTTGCAGAAATCATCCAAAATACAAAATAATTCGGTAATATAATCCATTGAAAAGCCTTGTTTTATAACATTTTGTCTTGATAACCAATATGTTACAAATACAAGGCTTTTTTTATACTCTTTTTTATATCGAACTCAGGTTAAATTACTCCCCACTCAAGTGCGAGGCCTGCTGGAATATACCACTGCTGTCACAATCCGCTTTGGCGAGTGATATGATTCCAGTCTGTATGTCAGATGATTCTATCGTGGCCTATTGCGTTAAATAATTAGAAATCGGCTTTGAGTACAATCCGGTAACGTGCCTGACCAGAATGCAGGCGTTCGATTGCAGCATTAATTTCTGACATCGGGAAAAGTTCAATCTGGGGGGCAATATTTTTACGTGCAGCGAACTGGAGCAACTGACGCAAGGCCGCTGGAGAGCCTGTTGGTGAACCGGTAACGGATTTAGCCCCCCCAATCAGGGAACTGGCAGAAATCTGCATCGGCTCCAAAGGCAGACCCAGCATATGCAGAGTGCCATTAGGTGCCAGTGTCGCCAAGTAAGCCTTCCAGTCTAAGGGCACATTGACCGTACTGAGCAGCAAATCGAATTTGCCTCGCAGCGCTTTAATGGCGGCAGGATCACGGTTATTGACTACATGATCGGCGCCCATGGCATGCAGCTCCTCTATTTTATCCAGGCTGGAAGTAAAGGCCGTAATCTCACAGCCCCAGGCTTTGAGCAGCTTGATTGCCATATGTCCCAAACCGCCGATACCAATCACCCCCACATGATGAATGGCCTGAATCTGGTGCTTGAGCATCGGGTCAAAGACCGTAATACCGCCGCAGAGCAGCGGGCCGGCACTTTCCGGGTCCAGATCTTGCGGAAGTGGAATCACCCATTGCCAGCCGGCACGTACTTTATTGGCAAAACCTCCGGCATGTCCGACAATGGTCGCCACCTGTCCACCCGTACACAAGACCTGCTGACCTGAAAGACACGGATCACAATACTGGCAGCTTTCTGCAGTCCAGCCAATGCCAACGCGCTGGCCTATTTTTAATCCCTTGGCTTCAGCACCCAGCTGGCGAATGGTGCCGATGATTTCATGTCCGGCCACCACCGGATAGACGGAAGAACCCCAGTCATTATTGATCACTGAAATATCAGAGTGGCAGAGACCACAATATTCTACCTGGACTTCGACCTGATGGGGTTGCAGTTCACCGGCATCAAACTGATAAGGTTCCAGTGCGGCACCTGCAGACATGGCAGCATAGGCTTGAATGGTATTCGACATATTTTTTAGCTCTTATTGGAAGGGGAAGATAGGATTTTAAAGTCACAGTGATTTTCATGATCATTGACCATGCCGACAGCCTGCATAAAGGCATAACAAGTGGTCGGGCCGACAAATTTAAAACCTGCCTGTTTTAAGGCCTTGGACATCTGCCGGCTTTGGCTGGTCTGTGCGGGTGCTTGCCGATAATCTGGAACATCATGGTTGATTTGCGCTGGCTCGGCAAAAGACCAGAGCCAGTCCACCATATGGATGCCCTGTTGGCAGAGGCGTTGCCAGGCGCGGGCATTATCACGAATCGCGGTGAGCTTGCCGATATGCCGTATCAAGCTCGCATCTGCAAGTTTGCTCTGGAGTTGTTCCTCGGTAAACAACGCGATAGTCTGAATGGAATGTTGAAAGAAATGTTGACGATAAGCTTCACGTTTTTTGAGCACCGTGATCCAGGCCAAACCGGCCTGCTGGCCTTCCAGGCACAACATCTCAAACAGACGCTTTTCATCATACAGCGCTTGTCCCCATTCCTGATCATGGTAGGCCATGTAAAGCGGATCATTGGAACACCAGCTACAGCGTTGAAGGGTCATGCGACGCTCCTGATTTTTATAATAACGTTGCCAAATACCTGCCAAATTGCCTTTAATCCGGCTTGCTTTGGCCATGATTCAATAGGCTACACTTTAACTAAACTGCGTAAAACTTCTTTTCAGGATTAAATCATTTTGAGAACTTAAGCAATAAAATACGACTTTTTATTGCTTTCATTCCTGTCTGCTGCACTTTATTTCAGTATCCTGAATGAAATTGACAAAAAATTCTTTTATCCCCATCTTAAGGAAATGGGATATTGCTTCAATTATAAGCGTTTTTATTGATAGCCCATTGTACTTGAACAGCGCCTTAACGATGCTGTTTGCTTGGCTGAAGCACGCTATCGATAGAAGCCTCCATTTTTTGATAAATCGCTGCACAACCTCGGGAGAATAATAAAATGGCAATTTTTATAAAAAGAATTTATAGCGAAGCTTCCGCTCAGGATGGTTTAAGAGTCTTGATTGACCGATTGTGGCCACGAGGAGTAAAAAAGGAAGAGGCTAAAATTGATATCTGGGCCAAAGACCTCACCCCATCGAATGCTTTGAGAACATGGTTTCATGAAGATATGGAGCAGCATTGGGATGAATTTCAACAGAAGTATCAGCAAGAACTAGAAAGTCAAACTGCGCAGCTGGATAAAATTAGAAGTTTAGCTCAAGAAAAAGATATTACTTTAATTACTGCTGCCCAAGATAAAGAGAAAAATCATGCTCTGGTATTAAAGAAGATCCTTGAACGGCGATGAAGCAGAATATGTGAGTCTGATCGGACATACGAACTAGAGTTCCGGGTTGCATGTACCCACCTCCAGCGCGCTCTAGTCCTTGGGATTGTTAAATTCGGGTCCTATCCGTGATTTGAAGGATTGTTACAGTTTAAAGGCAGTCCACTGATCTTGCTGATTATCCCAGTAGGACAGTTCTGCCTGTGCCAGATCAGCAAACGGAATCCACATGTCTTTGCCGGCTTTGTCTGCATAGCCCGTAGTGATCAGAAGCGCTTCTTCAGTAATTTCCATGACCCAGCCCTGATAGCTTTGACCATTCAATACAATTTTTTGTTGATTGCCTGACTCAGCAAATTCGACCAGACGGTTGATCAACACTTCTGACATGTAAATTTCCTAAAATTAACGTAAATAGGGGTAGGGATTAACCACACCACGCCCTTTGCCATTCAGATAAAGGCCATAGTGCAGATGCGGTGCGGTATGGCGAGCATTGCCACTATTACCGACATAACCGATAACATCGCCTTTTTTGACATAATCACCGACTTTCAGGCCACGTTTATGACCATCAAGATGCGCATAATAATGCCAGGTCCCGCTGGGACCCAAAATCCAGACTACTTTACCACCCAAATTGTTATTTCGTAAATCTGCAATCAGCCCCGGTGTCGTGCTGCGAATTTTGGTTCCACGTGGAGCCAAAATATCAATCCCTTCATGCAGACGACCCCGACTACGAGAAGCCCCCCAAGTATCTTGGAGTTCCGATGCCCGGATTCGATCCACCGGAATTGGCAAGGAGGCGGGCAGAGACATGCCATTCAGCTTTTGTACCAGCGCAGGATTTAGCTGTGCAGCAGAAGGATGTTTCGGGGCACTGCTACAGGCTGCCAGAAATAACATGCTCAGCAATAGCCAGCAGAAGGCAAGGGAGTGGCGCAAGATTTTCATCCTTAAATAAGCCAGTATGGTTTTTTCCTGCTTTAGACTATGTCATAGATTTACGGTAGAAATCAATTTTTTCATGGCGGTCGGAATACCCGCATGGATGGCCGCTTCGGGGCTCATCCAGCTACCTTGCAGCTCAAGCGACAGATGCTCCTGCTGGTCTGCTTCGACCATAAAGATGACTGCTTCAAGCTGCCAGGTGAAATGGGTAAAACTATGACTGATCCGGACTTTTTGAATGACACTTTTTAAGCCAAGTTGTTGGCAGCGCTGCTCAAGTTCATGTTCAGTTTCAATAATTGGCAGACACCAGAGTCCACCCCACAGCCCACTATGAGGACGCTGTTGCCAGAGCCATTCTGCATCTGCCTGAATCAACAGGACCTGAGCCGATCTGACAGGAACGGGTTTCTTGGCTTTTTTAAAGGGTAATTCATTTTCCAGGCCCTGCTGATGCGCCTTACAATGCTGCTGCATCGGACAATACAGACACAAAGGCTTTTTAGGGGTACAGATGGTTGCACCGAGATCCATAATGGCCTGAGTATAGTCATGATTCCGCTCGACAGGACAGAGCTGCTCTGCCAGTTGCCAAAGGGCACGTTCATGAACGGGTTTGGACAGGTCATCTTCAATGGCAAAAAAGCGTGCCAGCACCCGTTTGACATTGCCATCCATAATTACGCCGTATTGGCGTAAGCCCAAAGACATCAGGGCACCGGCGGTTGAGCGGCCGATTCCGGGCAATGCCATCCATTCTTCGAGTGTAGCAGGAAAATGTCCCTGCACCGTGACCATGCCGGCCGCCTTATGTAAATTACGGGCGCGGGCATAATAGCCTAACCCGGCCCAGTAAGGCGCGACTTCATCCCAAGACGCTGTACCCAGGTCCTGCACAGTCGGGAAGCGCTGAATAAAACGCTCAAAATATTGCAGTACGGTTTTCACCTGAGTCTGCTGAAGCATAATTTCAGAGACCCAGACCTTATAAGGATCATCTGCGGTCTGCCAAGGCAAGTCATGACGGCCATGCACATCAAACCATTCTAACAGGGCATTTGAAAATACAAACATGAAAGCAAACAAACAGGGGAAAGGAAATGATGTCTAGTATAACTGAAGAGGGGGAGCTAAAAATTGAAAAGTCAGCGAAACTGTGCTGCTTGAAACAAAGCAAAGCAATGAAAGGCAGAATCAAAGTGAACACTTCGCGAAGCGTTCACTTAGCAGAGATTAGGGCTTTATTTTTCAATACCCCAGCGTTCATCCAGCTTTAAGGCCTTATCTTCATAACGTGGAATAATATGAATATGCAGATGATCCACCTTTTCGTGAAAGACTTCACCATCATTAAAGCCAATATGAAAACCAGTAGGCTGGTAGCGAATTCTCAGCTCATTGCGTGCCTGTTCCAGTAAAGACATCATGGCTTTTCGTTCTTTATCGGTGACTTCAAAAAATGAAGAGACATGACGCAGTGGAATAATCACACAATGGCCTTTAGACAATGAATGCGGCTCCGGAATGACCACACTATATTCATTTTGGGCAATGACATCATATTCATCATAATTACAATAAGGGCAATGGACTTCAGTCATGATGAGTATCTCCTCTGGTCGGATTTATTTTATATTCTTCAAGCATAAGACCGGTTCCCTAATCCTGTTTTAAGCCGGGTAGGGACAGCGTCAGCAAAATAGGTATTAGCCTAGACGACGCGCAAGTAGCTCATACATGGCAGCCAGGCTTTGCTTTTCTGCTTCTGCGTTATAGCCCAGATCGACAGCATTGGCTTTGGCACGTTCATCAGCCAATGGATTGCTAAAGCCATGTTTGGCATTTTCAAACACGATCACTTCATGCACTACTTTGGCTTGCTGCATTTCATGTTTAAAGCTTGCCACATCATCCAGCGTGACCATGCTGTCCAGCTCACCATGCATGACTAAAATTTCGGCCTGAACCTGGCCTTGCTGCGCCGGTGCCTTAGGTGAAAGGTTGGCATGGAAAGTCGCAACTGCTTGGAGCGGTGCATTCGAGCGTGCCAGATCCAGCACCACTTTACCCCCATAGCAGAAGCCTATCGCAGCAAGTTTTTCTGGATTGACTTCAGCCTGTTCAGCCAGTACTTGTAAGCCAGCCGCAGCACGGTTAACAATGGTATCTGGATCTTCAAAGGTCTGCATCATCCATTCATAGGCCTGATCAGACTGGGTGGTCACTTTTTTCTCGCCGTACATATCAAGGGCCAAGGCCGCATAGCCATGTTCTGCAAGTTCACGGGCACGCTGTTCAGTATATGCATTCCGTCCCCACCACTCGGGTGCCACAATGACGCCAGCGACAGGAAGATCGGCCTCAGGTGCAGCAAAATAACCAATAAGTGACTGCCCATCCTGAGCAGTATAGTGAATTTCGCGAGTCTTGATGGTGGCCATACTCAGCTCCTTTATTCTTGTGAAGTACATTGATTAAAGCATAAAAATAGCAAAACTAATGTGAAGATGACATGAAAACAGCAGATTGATTCATGGCTACGGTTAACAAAGGGAAAAGCCAATCATGCAAATTCGGCCTTTTCATTTTTTAAGTACAGACGTTTTTATTTAATCACTTCAATCAGTTCAATATCAAAAATCAGGGTGCTATTTGGTTCGATTACATCCCCTGAACCTACTTGTCCATAGGCCAGTTCCGCAGGAATAAAGAAGCGGTATTTGGCACCTTCTTTCATGAGCTGCAGCCCTTCAGTCCAGCCGGTAATAACTTGTGTCGTTCGAAATACCACAGGCTGGGTGCGGGCAATCGAGCTGTCAAACACGGTACCATCCAGTAAACGGCCTTCATAATGCACCCGGACATTGCTGTTGGCAGTCGGTGACTTGCCTTTGCCTTCCTGTAGCACTACATATTGCAGCCCGGATTTGGTGGTTTTCATTCCGGGTTTTTTCGCATTTTCTTTTAAAAAAGCCTGACCTATCCTGGCATTTTCATCTGCCTGCTGTTTTAGCTGAATCAGCTCTTTGGCCTCGCTCTGGCGTTTGAACTGGCTGAGTACTCGTGCCATCTCTTCATCGCTGATACTGGCATTCTGCCCAGCCGCTGCCGCTTTTAATCCCTGGCTAAACGCATCTAGGTCAATCCCTTGCAAGGCGTCAATATTGCTACGTCCAATCAGGTAGCCAAAGCTATAGCCGACCTGTTCGGCTTGGGTACTTTTTGTTGTAATTTCTTTGGCATACAGGCTACCCGAACATAACAGCAGGGCAGCAAGACTAAATTGTATTTTCATTCTAGTATCTCAAAAATAAGGGAGAGCCAATGCCCTCCCTGAACCGTATTACTTTACTTCGATCAGTTCAACATCAAAAATCAGGGTGCTATTCGGTGGAATGGTGCCCGGAACACCTTGTTCACCATAGCCCAGTTGTGAAGGGATATACAGGGTCGCTTTCCCGCCTTCTTTCATCAGTTGCAGGCCTTCGGTCCAGCCTGGAATCACCTGATTTAAAGGAAATTCAATAGGTTCACCACGTTCAACTGAGCTGTCAAATACCGTACCATCGACCAGTTTGCCGCTATAGTGAACTTTTACCACCGAGCTGGCTGCCGGAGATTTACCGCTACCTTCCTGAGTAACCCGATATTGCAGGCCAGAAGCAGTGGTTTTGATCCCCGGTTTTTTTGCATTTTCAGTCAGGAAAGTATCGCTAGAAGCTTGGGCTTCTTTGGCACTGTTCAGCTGTTTTTCCTGCATTTCTTTCTGGAACTGCTCATAAGCCGCCTGTAATTCTTCTTCTGTATAAGCCGGTGCAGTACGGGCATGTCCTTCACGTACACCGGTCACAAAGCTATTAATATCAAGTTCAGGTGGCGTTTGATGGGCCACTTCATAACCGAGTGCATAGCTGATTTTGGCAACCGCAGAGGCATCTTTAGATGCTTTTGTAGTTTGGGTCGCGGGGTGTTGAGATGCATAGTAAACAGGTACTAGCGCGGCACCGCCCAGAAGAACAGCGACAGCAATCGGTAAGGCCTTACTCATGTATTATTCCAATCTAATGTTATCATTGAAGTTCATTCCATCTTAGCAGAAAATTTTAAGAAATCTTGTAGAGTGCGTGGATTTTTAGCAAGCAAATGCACCGGTTGTGTTTAAAATAAAAGATAAAAAAAACCAGCAATTGCTGGTTTTTTAATTGTCTGGATTTTAATCATGGTTAGAGAATGTCTAGACACAATGATTGCCCAACCAAAATCATATTTTGCCAAGAACCTAGTAGGAAAATAAGCCTTTTTCTAAAGGAAATTCAATCCCAATTGAGGCACCGCCATCATTGCCATGGAGGTCTGAATCACTGATCCAGCCATTTAATTTCAGGGGAATATCGGGGCGTAAATAATGGGTCCAGCTCACATCAACAGCTTTTAATTCATCCTGCACTGGAAAAGCTAAATTGGTAGTTCGGTTAGATTCATTCAACTTGGCAAACAGCACCCGAGCATTAACCCGATTGAGGCGATCGAAACGAATATCACCGCCTACTGAAATCATTTGGCCATCCCCACCCATAGCATGTGCCAAGGGATAACCATGCTGGTAAAACCCATCTTTATATACACTGTGATTATAGGAAATACCTTGGGCCTTGCCATTGGTACGGGTATCCGCCCATTCGGTATATAGCTGGAAGGGCATATTCTTATAGCTAGAAGAATAATCGACCCCAGCCAAATACATTTTTTTTGCTGGTAAGCCACCGGCTTCATCTTCACCAATATATTGTGCATACATCCCCATTGGGACGTGCACCAGCGGTTGTAGATTTAAGCGCGCATCAAAACCGGCAATTT
The DNA here is from genome assembly GCF_006864105.1 of Acinetobacter sp. RF14B. Lineage (NCBI taxonomy): Bacteria > Pseudomonadati > Pseudomonadota > Gammaproteobacteria > Moraxellales > Moraxellaceae > Acinetobacter > Acinetobacter sp. RF14B. The sequence goes on from NZ_SMTB01000029.1 coordinate 10,875, forward strand.
GATTGGATGGATCAGGTTCACCTGTGCCGCCATTGTCTTTATTACCGACAAAAGCATCCCAAAGTGAGCTCAGGCTTTCAGGTCGTCCTTCACCTCCCCACTGAATAGCACGCGATGCACCCAGCTCTAAATAGGGTAGAGGTTGTGCGGTGACACGTAAGCCAATTAATTTAGCATCAGGTACAGCATCGTAGTCATCCAGTTGTCCGGCAAAGGCTTGATATTGCCAAGGCCCAATCCAGGACAGCCATTGGTTGGCAAAAGCATTCTGTTCGGCACGCTGCATGGTCAGACCATATACCGGACGACTGGCATCACCCCGAATTAAGCTGCCATCATGACCGGGTCCCCAGTAGGTCGGAATTTGTCCAGCAATCAGCCATTGATTCCATAATTTACCTGCAATATAAGACCCTTCAACATTCACATCTTGATCATGATCAATCTGCGGATCTTTTTCTGCATTCACGCGAAGTCTGGCATCCCAATTCTGATTGCCTGCATTTAATTCTAAACCCGCTTGGTATTGAGCTTTTTGCTGGTCGCCAAAGGCCTGAGGAAGATGTTTTTGATCCGTCTCTGCAAACAGGGATGCTTTGAGTAACTGGTTACTGGCATTCAAATGAGCCATGACAGAATCAATGACTTTTTGCTGATTATTATTGCTGATTTTTGCCTGAGAAAGGGCGCGTTGAATTTCATCACCACTCATTGGCCAGGTTGACGTGCTGATTTGAATCACACCTTGCTGATTTAACCAGTTTAAATCGGTGCGCAGGTCTTGGTCATTTAAAACGATGCCTTGGGCAAAGGTCAGAGAGGAACTTAATGCCAAGCTGGCAAGCAGTGTTTTTGATTTAAACATTCTTGTATATTCTCAGGAGTTTTAAACTGTAACCACGATAGGGTTTTTAGTTGATTTTTTCAACAATGATCATTTGGAATAAATGTAATAGAAGGTGATTTCACACCTTGCTTGAAGCAGGATGTGAAATCTAAGTTTAGAGTGAATTAGTCCTGATCTTTATTTGCGGTATAAGCATAGGCATAGTTATAACCATAACTATAACCACCATTGGCTTTTTGTACATCATTCAGAATGACACCATTGACTTTGACATTGGCCTGTTCAAAGCGATTGACCGTGATTTCCAGTTCTTTGAGTTGTGTTTTGCCATGACGGGCAACCAACAAATTTACACCCGCATATTGCGCAATAATAATCCCGTCAGTCACTGCAAGCACAGGCGGGGTATCAATCAGGATATGATCAAAACTGGCCGAGGCCTGATCCAGAAAAGCTTTAAAATGTGCTGTACTTAAGAGTTCAGACGGATTGACCGGACTTTTACCACGTGTCACAAAAAACAGGTTTTCCACGCTTGCACTTTGAACGACATCGTCGTAGTTGTTTTGATGATTCAACAATTCAGCTAAACCTGGTTGTACCTCGGCATTAAAGTACTTATGTAAATAGCCACGACGCATATCACCATCTATCACTAATACCCGTTTCCCCCCTTGTGCCAGAATCGTGGCCAGGTTCACGGCAATAAAAGACTTACCGATTTCAGGCGCAGGGCCACTCAGGGCAATAATATTATTCTGGGCGCTGCTAAGGGCAAAGTGAATCGCGGTACGCATACTACGCAGGCTTTCAATGGCAATATCACCGCTATCCTTCACCGCAAGAATTGGAATATGCTTTTTCTTCTTCAGAAGTTTGATACGGCTCTCTTGAATCAGTGAGCGAGGAACAGTGGCATAAACCGGCAGATCCAGTTCGTTTTCAATTTGTGCTGCATCTTTGATCCCTGAACGCATCATATTGCGCAGCAGAGCAAGCAGTGTTCCGAGAAAACCGCCCAGGAAAATTGATAAAATCAGGATCTGAAGCTTTTTCGGTTTAATGGGTTCAATGGGCGCCACTGCAGTATCGACAATCCGCACATTCCCAATTTCACCGGCTTTGGCGATATTCAGCTGTTGATAGGAATTGAGCAGCGAGGTATATAACTGCTGTTTGACTTCTACTTCACGGTAGAGCTGTAAATAACGACGCTGCAAGTCCGGCAGCTGCTTTAAGGTGCTGCTGAGTTGTTCAATCTTTTTATTGATTGCGCCTAACTGGGCATTCATTTGCTGCATGACCGGATGTTCTGCCGTATAACGTGCAGACGCTTCAGCGACTTTCTGTTCAAGTTCCGCTTTTTGAGTTTCTAACGCAATGCTTTGAGTTAAATATAATTCAGATTCTTTGGTTACATCGACGGTATTATATTGCTGACGGAACTGGTTGAATTCACGTTCTGCAACATCCAGTTCTTGACGTAACTCGGGAAGCTGCTCATCCAGAAATTTTAAGGTTTGAGCTGATTCAGCAGAACGGCGTTCGATATTCTGCTGGCTATAAGCCGATAAAATAGTATTCAGGACTTGGGTAATATGCTGTTTGTCTTGACCCTGATAGCTCAGTCCCAGTACACCGGTCATTTTACCTTTTTCGGCCACCGAATAATTATTTAACAGCGTTCGTACCGCAGCAGGTAAGCTTTGCTTTTGGATATAATAACTCGCTGCTGGATGATCTTGACTATAAATTGCTACTTTCCATAGGCCATATGCCGACTGGGACTGGCTGAGCTGGTTCAGTGGAGCTGAAAAAACAGTCTCGTCTGTATCTGGATCAGTCAGGCTATACTGGTTATTTTCGAACTTTAACAGCAGGCTTTTGTCCCTAAAGTAGGCAGGGACCTGAAACTGACGTACATCAAAGCTTTGCTGATTGTCCTTGAAAAGAACAGATTTTTTGGAATATTCAACATCATATTCATGTTTTTTTAATAAGCGATTCCAGGTGTTATCTTCCGCACTTGCAATCACCACGTCTAAATTGAGGTGGTTGATTACTGAACCTAAAACCAGACGGGATTTTAGAATTTCAATTTCTGCCTGAGCGGGGGACTTCTGCTCAATCATAGTAGATAAATCACCCAGTAGTGCAGCAGAAGCGCCTTTACTGTCTTCCACCTGTACCAGCGCATCTACCGCATAGGTGTTGGGGGTAATTCTTAAATAGAAGAGTGCTGCAATCAAGCTCAGCAGTACACAGAGGGCGATCAGTTTCCATTGAGCAATTAAAGAGAAAAACAACTCTTTTAAATCAATAGTATCTTCAGTATTGGTATTTTGGCTCATAATTGTCATTCAAAAAATTAAATATGTTTTTTCCAGTCAGCAACGCATTGCTGGATTTGCTGACAGGTGCTGTCAAAAAATGCCTGATCATGTTGATAAGGATCGGCGATATCTTTTGACTGCCAATGTCCCAAACGGAAAGTTTTGCCTTTGGCAAAAGGCCAGGTTTTTTCAATATGTTGTTGCTGGTTTTTGCTCATGACCAAAATCAGATCCGCCTGTTTGACCATCTCGCTATTCAGCTTTCGGGCAACATGACTCTGCATATCAATGTCAAAACCCTGCATGCAGTGTTGAGCCTTTGCATCAGCCGGATAGCCGACCATGCCGGAGATTCCTGCTGAATGAATAGTCAATTCAGGAAATTCCTGCTTTAAAAAAAACTCTGCCATAGGACTACGGCAAATATTACCAATACACACGACGAGAATATTACGAAACTGCATTATTGCCCCAGACGATCAAGATTATACAACGCATTTGAGAATGGAATAATCTGGTTCACGACACGTTGCCAGCGTGCCAAACCTGATGCATCGACATAGACAATATCATTGCTGCGCATTTTAAACTGGTTGGCCAGACCAAAGTCACCAATACTGCTCAAATCTAGATGATAGATTTCGGTCATGGCATGGTCTGAGGCGCTACGCACCACATAAATTTTGCTGCGACTTGCAGAAAGGGGATTTAAGCCCAGGCTTTCCCCAATCACATCACTCAGGCTCATGCCCTGATCCCGCATTGGGAGAGACTGATTTTTACCAGATTCACCCATGACATAGACTTTCTGGTTTTCACGGCTGTTCACATACAGAGTATCATTGGGCTGAATCAGCAGATTGTGCAGAGACAGACCTGCTTTTTCCAGTTCCACTGTATTCAAGTTGTAGGTACGCCCCTGACGTACCAGGCTGATTGAGGCGTTATCGCCTTGCTGGGCGTTTACCCCACCTGCCATACCTAAGGCTGTATAGACACTGACCGGCTGATCACTGAGATAGAATTGACCGCCCTGCATCACATTGCCTTGTACTGAAAAACGCTGACCCTGATAAGACAAGACCCGTACAATGACATCGGGGGTTTTTAAATAGCGTGCAAGCTGGCTGCGCAGTTCTGAATTCACCTGAGCAAGTGACTTGCCAGCGGCCTTGTAGCGACCAATAATCGGAAACTGGATATAACCCTGTGAGTCAATCTGATAACCATTCGACTCGACTGCTTTTTCATTGCTGATGGTATTGGTAGGAGGGGTAATTTCAGGATAGGCCCATAAATAAATAGAAAGAATATCGCCAGCGCTTAAACGGTAGTTTTTATGCGGGGTATTAAATAAGGCGGTCAAATGGGCTGGACTGGCTTGTGCTGGCTGAAGCGCAAATAAATTATCCTGGGTCAGTCGAATGACATTCACTCGAGTGCCGGCCTCGGTCTGATAGATACCTTCACTCGGCAGGTCAGAAGTTTGTAAGCCAGAGGTGACCGCACAGCCAGTGGTGGCAATGCCACATGCCAATAAAATAGCCAGTTGAAAGTGTTGCACACGAAATTCCATTATTAAATTTTTTAAAAAGTTTTAAATAAATTGCGGCTATTTTACCGAACTTGTCAAATAGGTATATAGCATTTTGTAATCAATTTTCCTGTTTGATCAAACCCTTCGGGTGAGCATAATAATGAGAAAAGTGAGTATGGCGCTAAGTGAAATTGAATTATGTGAATTTTCACAAAAAGCCTACATCATAATTGGCTTTTCAAGAGGATGAATATAAAACGTCATAGAAATTCCTTGATTTTCTGCTAGTATTCCTGCCGAAAGATTTAATCTTCATAAGTACAGTACATAAATAAGGCGTTAAAATGCTATCTATTGTAGATTTAAAAATTGCGGTGATTGGTCTAGGTTATGTGGGCTTGCCACTGGCGGTTGAATTTGGGAAAAAAGTACCTGTAGTCGGTTTTGATATCTACCAAAAACGAATTGATGAACTTAAAAGTGGCCAAGACCACACCCTTGAGGTTTCCCCAGAAGAACTCAAACAGGCAACCCAGTTGAGTTATTCAGCAAATTTAGAAGACTTAAAAAGCTGTAACTTTTTTATTGTCACTGTACCGACGCCCATTGACGAGTTTAAACAGCCAGATTTAACGCCGCTTGTTAAAGCTTCAACCAGCATTGGCCAAGTGCTGAAAAAAGGCGATGTGGTGGTGTATGAGTCTACGGTATACCCGGGTGCAACCGAAGAAGTGTGTATTCCGGTATTAGAGCAAGTGTCAGGGCTTAAATTTAATGAAGACTTTTTTGCCGGCTATAGTCCGGAGCGGATTAACCCGGGCGATAAACTGCATCGTGTGACCAATATTTTAAAAGTAACTTCTGGTTCTACGCCTGAGGTCGCTGAATTTGTTGATCAGGTATATAACCTGGTGATTGAGGCCGGTACGCATAAGGCTTCTAATATTAAAGTTGCAGAAGCCGCTAAAGTCATTGAAAACACCCAGCGTGATGTCAATATTGCCCTGATTAATGAACTGGCTGTGATTTTTAATAAAATGGGAATTGATACCGAAGCAGTATTAAAAGCTGCCGGTACTAAATGGAATTTCTTGCCATTCCGTCCAGGTCTGGTCGGTGGTCACTGTATTGGTGTTGATCCGTACTACTTGACTCATAAAGCACAAGCCATTGGCTACAATCCTGAAATTATTCTGGCAGGTCGCCGTTTAAATGATGGTATGGGTGCTTATGTAGTGACCCAGCTGGTCAAAGCCATGATCAAGAAAAAAATTCAGGTCGAAGGCGCCAAGGTTCTGGTTTTAGGCTTAAGTTTTAAAGAAAACTGTCCGGATATTCGTAATACCAAAATCATTGATATTGTCAATGAACTGACAGAATACAATATTACTGCCGATGTGCATGACCCATGGGTGGATGCTCGCGAAGCTCAACATGAATACGGGATTACTCCAGTTGCAAACCTTGAGCAGGGTCAGTATGACGCGGTGATTTTGGCGGTTGCACATGATCAGTTTAAAGCTATGGGTGTAGATGTATTACGTGCCTTGGGCAAGTCGGCACATATTTTATATGACTTAAAATATGTACTGGATCAATCTGAATCTGACCTTCGTCTGTAACTTATAGGGACCCTAAACATGAGCCAATATCAAACTGTATGCGAGCAATTACAACAAGCACCAAAAACCTGGCTAATTACCGGTGTGGCAGGCTTTATTGGCTCGAATTTACTGGAAACCCTGTTAAAGTTGAACCAAAATGTAGTGGGTATGGACAATTTTGCCACAGGGCATCAGCATAATCTGGATGAAGTGCAGAGCTTGGTGACACCTGAACAATGGGCAAACTTCAAGTTTCATGAAGGGGATATCCGTAATTTTGAGGATTGCCAGACGGCATGTGCTGGCGTGGACTATGTATTGCACCAAGCAGCTTTAGGCTCTGTACCACGTTCTATTGCTGACCCGATTACTACCAATGCAGCTAATATTACCGGCTTTTTAAATATGCTGACTGCGGCACGTGATGCAGAAGTGAAAAGCTTTACCTATGCTGCCAGTAGTTCAACTTATGGCGACCATCCAGCCCTGCCTAAAGTTGAAGACAATATCGGCAAGCCACTTTCACCTTATGCTGTTACCAAATATGTCAATGAGCTGTATGCTGAAGTATTTGCACGGACTTATGGTTTTAAAACCATTGGCCTGCGTTACTTCAATGTTTTCGGCAAGCGTCAGGACCCGAATGGGGCCTATGCTGCAGTCATTCCAAAATGGACAGCAGCCATGATTGCCGGTGATGATGTGTTTATTAATGGTGATGGTGAAACCAGTCGTGATTTTTGCTTTATTGAGAACACGGTACAGGCTAATATTCTGGCAGCTACTACGCAAAATGATGAAGCTAAAAATCAGGTTTATAATGTGGCAGTGGGTGACCGTACAACACTCAATGATTTGTTTAATGCCATTAAAGCTTCGTTAAATGATAATGGTGTGATTTATACGAAAGAGCCTGTATATCGTGATTTTCGTGCAGGTGATGTTCGACATTCTCAGGCTAGTGTGGATAAAATTAAAAAATTATTGGGATATGAGCCAAAGTTTGTTATTTCACAGGGGATTGATTTAGCAATGTCTTGGTATGTTAAAAATACTGAAGAATGAAAAATAATTTTTTATCAAAAGTTATAATCTTGGCAAGTGGTGCAGCTGGGGCACAGGCAATATCATTAATAGTAATGCCTCTTGTAACTAGAATATACACCCCAGTAGCCATAGGTGAGCTTTCATTATTTACAACAATAATAGCATTATTCTTTATATTTGTTTCATTAGGTTTAACGCCTGCAATTATTGTAGTTGATGATGCACAGGAAGCAAGAAATATATGTTCATTTATATTTTTTGTGTCCTGCTTTTTAATGGTTTTATTAATGCTATTGATTTTAATAGCTGGTGTTTTTATAGAAAGTGATGTTTTTTTATTTATAGAAAATAATTTTTTCATAATTGTAATTGCAACAATTACTTTAGTTTTATTTAATATATATAAACAATATGCAATTAGATATCAAAAATTTAAAAAAATCTCTAAAAGTATTTTGGTGCAATCTTTAGCTAATAACTTTTTGAAATTAGGACTAGGTCTTTTATTTCCTTTTTCAAAAATATTACTATTATCGTATATTTTATCGTATATTGTTAACTGTCTATTAATAAAAGAAAAAGTTATAGAATTTTTGAGATATAAAGATTTTGGTTATATTTTTTGTAAACATATAGATTATCCTAAGTTCCGAATGCCTCAGATGTTTATTAATTCGCTTAGTGAGGCATTACCTATTATTTATTTAACTCAATTTTATGGTTTGAAAGCAGTGGGTATTTATAGTTTGTCTCGATTAACCCTAGGTGCTCCAATTATGATCTTGGGGCAGTCTATAAGTGATATATTTATCTCTAGATTTGCAAGGGTCCGAAATAAAAAAGAATATCTCAATGTGACTTTATTTTTAGCGGTTGTAGGTTGCCTAATCTCAATATTTATAAATCTTTTTGGGGAAAGAATTTATGGTTTTGTATTTGGTGATAATTGGGTTTTATCAGGAACATATGCAGCATGGATAAGTTTTTGGATGTTAAGTTATCTATTTAGTAGACCTGCTGTTTCGGCAATTGCAGTTTTAAATTTTCAAAGAGGTTTCTTAATATTTGAAATATTTTCTGTGGCTTTAAAGATTATTAGCTTATACCTAGGTTACTTTTTCTTTAAAGATGCGCTGATGTCTATTATATTTTTTAGTCTTACATCAATGGTCCTTTATTTGTTTTTATCATTCTTAATCTATAGAAAAATCTAATCCATGAAAATAGTTTATGTGGCGACGAGCTTTAATACTACAGGTAAAAAAATTGGTGGTGGAGAGATTTCTAATAGAGATTTATTAGAAAATATCGCACAAAAAGAAGATGTTTACGTCATATGTATGCATGGTAGTAATGGATGGAATGAACAGTATAAAAATATAAAATGCTATGATGTTTTTTCACTATTTAAGAAGATTTTTATTTTTAATAAAATTTCATATTTAATTAGTTTTATATTTTTTAAATTTATTTCTAAAATTTTGATGAAAAAAATAAATCCAGATATTGTACTTGGTGCTACTGAGTCTGTTGGAATTGTTCAAAAATTTTGCGAGAAAAATAAAATAAAATGTGGAGTTTTCATTAGAGCTTTTGAAAATTTTAATATTGAAAAAAATTTAAAAAATTCAATTAAGAAGTTTTTTTACTCTGACTTTTCAGAAATAACTATAAATAAAATGGATTTTATTATTACTAATAGTTTATTCATGAGGGAAAAGTGTCTCTCTATGACTTCTGTTGATGATATATATATTGTTTATCCAGCCATCAACTTGAAAAAAAATCCTATTGATACCAATGCTTCAATCCAGACTATTGGAATGGTATCTACAAGGATAGATAAAGGTTTTAATATATTTAAAGCAATTCGGCCACATTTCCCAGACATAAAATTTATAGTACTTGGTGGGACAGAAGATGCTTTAGACACAGAAAATAATATTTACATATATAAATGGGTAAAAAACCCAGAAAGTGTCTTATCTAAAATGGATCTGATATTGGTACCCTCTATTATAGAAGAGACCTTTGGTCGGATTTCAGTTGAAGCTTTGCGTCTTGGAAAAAGAGTGTTGGTGTCAAATAAAGGTGGATTGCCAGAAACAGTTAATTTTAATAATAATTTCATAGTTGAAAATGATGATATTATGTCATGGGTAGAAAAAGTGGAAGAGGTCGTTAGTTTTCCCAATGCTAATTTATATGATTTAGAGGAAGTTTCTAGCAATACTCTTAATTATACTTCATCTATACAAGTTAAAAACTTTTATAAAATTTTAAATGAAATAAATGGTTGAAAAAATGAGTTATAATCTATTGCTGAAATATTATATTGGGATTTTTTTTGCCTTGTGGATATTTTCATCTTTTATTTTTATAGATTCTATACTTATACTGTATATTCCCTTTGTATTCTCATTATTCCCTTTATTATTTGTTTTCATGTATCCAAGATTTTTTAATAAGAATAGTCAAGCCAATAGTTTCTTTTTTTTAAATCTACTATTATTTTTTTGGGTAGTTCTTAGTTGTTTAAATAGTGACTTAAAATTATTATCCTTGCAAAGGGTTTTAATAAATTATATACCAATATTTTCACTTATTATTATTTTTTATTCTATAAATTTTGATTTTAATTTTTTTAAAACTTTTTTTAAAAAGATAAATAATTTTGTTTTAGTTTGCTGTGTTTTTAGTTTTTTTTTATTACTTTTTGGTTCTATTGTTTGGGACTCAGAACATGGTTATTTAAATTATATAAATCAGCTGCCATTTATATACCAGCGAATTATGGGTGATTATCCTATATATAGGGCTTCTGCATTTTTCGTTAATCCAAATACTTTTGGATTGTGGTTGCTTATAGGTCTAGCTTCTTTACTATGCTGGGTAGATGATTCATTTAGAAAAAACATTAGCTTATTTATTATTGGTGTTGGATTTTTTCTTTCTTTTTCTAGGGGAGCATTGTTAGCAGTTTTTATTTTTCTATTTATATATAGTTTTTTCCTTAAAAAATATAAGACGTTATTATTTATATCTATCTTCACTATACTGGGTTATTTGATTATAGAAATTTCTGGATTTTCTTCTTTTGTTGACTTATCTAATAGTAGATTCTCTAGTTCATTAAACTCACGCGATATAGCATGGGATATGCTACTTGAATCAATTGCAAATAATTTACTATTAGGGGTTGGGTTTGGTGTTTCTAATGAAATAGTATTAAATATTGATGAGTTGGGTTTTTCATCTCATAATTTACACTTACAATTTGCAGCTGAAATAGGTCTAATTGGCTATATTTTATTTTTATTAGTTTATTTATATCCGGTGTTTTTTTCTTTTTATCAAATACGAAAAAATAATAGAGTAAAAGAGAATACATTTTTCTTTGCACTTCTTATTGCTATATTGTGTCATCAGGTTTTTGAAAATACACTATTTAGATCTGGTTTTTTTACTTATTTTTGGTTCTTTATATCTTGTATACCTTTTTATATAAATCATGATCTTAAACCGAAAAAGGGAATTAAATGAAAATTTTATATTTAATTACAGGCCTAGGCATGGGTGGAGCTGAAAAAGTTATTACAGATTTAGCTGATAATATGGTTGAATTGGGTCATGAGGTTACTCTTGCATATATGGTTGGTGATGCTATTGTATTACCTCGATCAAAAAAAATAGATATTATTTTTTTAAACTTCAAAAAAAATCCTATTAGTGCTTTAGTTAGGTTTATAAGAATTTTAAAGCTAAAGAGACCTGATGTGGTTCATAGTAATATGTATCATGCGAATATTTTTGCTAGAATTTCTAGAATTTTTAATCCATTTCCTAAGCTAATTTCTACTTCACATAGTGATTTTGAAGGAGGGAGAGTTAGAATGTTTATTTATGCATTAACTTCTCCATTGGCTACTATCTCAACTAATGTTAGTGAACAGGCAAAAAATAAATTAGTTGCAGCGGGTGCCGTAAATCCGAATAAGATATTAGTAGTTAATAATTCAGTTGATATTAATAAGTTTAAAAAAAATGATGAATATAGAGCCCAATATAGAGAACAATTTAATTTAAAAGAAGATGATATCTGCTTATTGGCAGTTGGACGGTTTCATCCAGCAAAAGACTATTCTACGTTAATTAGAATTTTTGATCAGTTACGGTATAAAGAAAAAAATATTAAGTTATTTATTGTTGGAGATGGTGAGCTTAGAGCTTCTATCGAAGCGAAAATCAAGACTTTTGCTTTAGATGATAAAGTCATTTTATTAGGTATTAGGCAAGATATTCCGCAATTGATGAATATGTGTGATATTTTTATTTCTACATCTGCGTGGGAAGGTTTTGGTTTAGTGCTGGCGGAAGCTATGGCTTGTTCTAAGCGAGTAATTGTTTCTAAGAATGCTGGTTTTAGGGAAATTTTGGGGGAAGACTCAGAATACTTAATTGAGGCTGGTAATATAAATGAGTTTTGCAAGGCGATTGAGAGTTTAATTCATTTAGATCAAGAGCAAGTTAAATTTATCGAAGATGAAAATCGTAAAACAATAGAGAATCATTTTTCATCTGATATTATTATGAGTAAGTGGCTTCAATTATATGAAAAATAAATTTTTAATGATCTCTAGTTTCCTCCCTTCAGTCTTAAACTTCCGTGGAAAGTTACTTGAAGCGATCCATCAGCAAGGCTATGAAATCCATATTATTGCACCTGATCTGGCTTCTTTTTCTGCCGAGCATGAGAAACTCCTAGATTTAGGTTATTGCGTACATGAAGTTTCCATGCAACGCACAGGCACTAATCCGGTAGCAGACTTAAAAACCTTAGGAAGCATGTATACGCTTATAAAAAAAATCAAACCTGATTATGTTCTATCTTATACTATTAAGCCGGTGATCTATGGAACACTCGCTGCATGGTTGGCAAAAGCACCGCATCGTTATGCCTTAATTACAGGTTTAGGCTATGCATTTCAAAATGTAGAAACTCAGACTAAGCGTAGTATTTTCCAGAAGCTGGTTCATGGTTTATACCAGCAGGCATTGTCGCGCAGTCATAAGGCATTTTTCCAAAATCCAGATGACTTAAAACTTTTTCAGGACTTAAAGCTTTTAACCGTTCAAACGCCTACAGTGGTAGTGAACGGTTCTGGGGTTAATGTTGCCGACTTCAATGTATTGTCTTTACCTGTAACGATGGATCAAAAAACTAAAATATCCTTTTTATTGATTGCGCGTTTACTGGTAGATAAAGGTGTCCGTGAATACGCCGAAGCAGCAAAAATCATCAAGCATAAATATCCGCATGTAGAATTTAATCTGGTGGGCTGGATTGATGAAAATCCTTCGGCCATTAGTCAGCAAGAACTGGATCAGTGGATAGCCAGTAATACACTAAAATACTGGGGGAAACTTTCCGATGTGCGTCCGGCAATTGCAGAAAGCTCGGTGTATGTGTTGCCATCGTATCGTGAAGGCACCCCCCGTACCGTTTTAGAGGCCATGGCAATGGGCCGGGCAATTATAACCACGGATGCACCAGGTTGTCGTGAAACTGTTACTGATGGCGATAACGGCTTTCTGGTTGAAGTAAAATCCGTGGAAAGTCTAGTAATTGCAATGGAGAAACTGATTCTTCAGCCAGAGCTGATCGCTAAAATGGGAAGTCGCTCCCGGGAAATCGCACTTCATAAATACGATGTACATCAGGTAAACGCACATATGATGCAAGAAATGGGTTTGATCTAAATGCTAAAACGCCTTCTCGATATTATCATCGCTTCCATTGCACTAATTCTGCTTTCACCACTTTATGCCTTTGTGGCTTATAAAGTGAAAAAGAATCTTGGTTCGCCAGTATTATTTCGCCAGGTGCGTCCCGGCTTACATGGCAAGCCTTTTGAGATGATCAAATTCCGAACCATGAAAGATGCTGTGGACGAGCAGGGTAATCCATTGCCGGACCGTGAACGTTTAACCCCACTTGGTCAAATGTTGCGCTCTACCAGTCTGGATGAAATGCCGGAACTCTGGAATGTGATTAAAGGCGATATGAGTATTGTCGGCCCGCGCCCATTGCTGATGGAATATCTGCCGCTTTACAGCCCTGAACAAGCCAAACGCCATGATGTAAGACCGGGTATGACCGGTCACGCGCAGGTCAATGGCCGCAATGCCATTGGCTGGGAAGAAAAATTTAAACTCGATACCTGGTATGTCGAAAATCAGTCGATTTGGCTCGACTTTAAAATCATGTTTAAAACGGTACATAAAGTTTTAGCGAAAGATGATATCAGTGCCGAGGGTGAAGCGACCATGACACGCTTTACTGGCTCACAACGCAAGGACGAAATATAATGAAAGCTTTATTTATTGCTGTGTATGGTGCAAGTGGTTTTGGTAAAGAAGTTATGCCATTGGTTCGCCAGCAATTTCCTACCTTAGCCAAAGAAAACTTCGTTTTCATCGATGATGGCCAAGCTGGCAATAATTTAAATAGCTATGCTGTTCTAAGTTATCAGGATTTTCTCGCCAGACCACATACCCATAAGGCTGTAACCATTGCTATCGCAAATAGTCAAGTTCGTGAAAAACTGGTTCAGCGTTTAAATGAGGACCAGATACAGCATCTAGATATTCATGCAGGCAATACAGTTATCCTAGATGAGGTCCATATTGGTGAAGGGAGCTTACTTTGTCCTTTCACTTGTCTGACATCCAATATCAAAATTGGAAAATTCTTTCATGCCAATATTTATAGCTATATCGCTCATGACTGCATCATTGGTGATTATGTCACCTTTGCTCCCGGGGTGAAATGCAATGGTAATATCCATATCGAAGACCATGCCTATATTGGTACAGGTGCCGTGATCAAACAGGGTACACCTGACAAACCTGTGGTGATTGGCAAGGGTGCCGTAGTCGGTATGGGCGCTGTCGTCACCAAAAGCGTACCACCGGGCGTCACGGTGATCGGTAATCCGGCACGAATTCTAGAGAAAAAATAAGCTTTTCAATATTAAAAATTCAGGACACATCATGTTAAATACTGTATTTGAACCATGGCCAAGTTTTACTCAGGAAGAAGCGGATGCAGTTTCCCAGGTTTTATTGTCGAATAAGGTCAACTACTGGACCGGACAGGAATGCCGTGAGTTTGAAAAAGAGTTTGCCCAGTTTGCAGACACCCGGTATGCAGTGGCATTGGCCAATGGAACCGTGGCGCTCGATGTGGCTTTAAAAGCACTGGGTATCGGGGCAGGGGATGATGTCATTGTCACCTCACGTACTTTTCTGGCTTCAGCCAGCTCCATTGTGACCGCGGGAGCAAATCCAATTTTTGCCGATGTTGAACTGGATTCACAGAATATCTCGCGCCGTACCATTGAAGCAGTCATTACGCCGAATACCAAGGCTATCATTTGTGTCCATCTGGCCGGCTGGATGTGTGACATGGACCCGATCATGCAACTGGCTGCCGATAGAGGCCTGTATGTGATTGAAGACTGTGCACAGGCGCACGGCGCGAAATATAAAGGCAAATCTGCCGGTTCAATCGGACATATCGGTGCCTGGTCTTTCTGTCAGGACAAGATCATGACCACAGGGGGTGAAGGCGGTATGGTCACCACCAATGATGAAGAGCTGTGGAAAAAAATGTGGTCCTATAAAGACCATGGCAAGAACTTTGACAGTATTTATAATAAACAACATCCGCCGGGTTTCCGCTGGCTGCATGATTCCTTTGGTACCAACTGGCGCATGATGGAAATGCAGGCGGTAATCGGTCGTATCCAGTTGAACAAGATGCCGGAATGGACGCGCAAACGTACTGAAAATGCTAAAAGAATCTTGGCTTGTTTTGAAGATAGTCCTTATTTTACAGTACATACACCGGATGCTGACTATACGCATGCTTGGTATAAATGCTATGTGCAGGTCAATACAGAGGCTTTACCCGCAGACTGGTCACGTGACCGGATTATGGCAGAAATTAATGCTCTAGATGTACCATGTTTTAGTGGATCTTGCTCAGAAGTGTATTTGGAGCGTGCATTTGATGGTACAGCATGGCGTCCTCAGGAGCGTCTCAAGAATGCCCAACAGCTGGGTGAAACCAGCTTAATGTTTTTAGTTCATCCGACCTTAACAGAAAATAATATTCAGGCATCTGAGCACAGCATTCGTCAGGTGATTAGTCGTATATAACTTTTTAACAGCTTAAATATATAAAATGTGCAATCAACAGTGCATTTTATATATTTGTTTAGCTTTTAGCCTGCTTTTTAGCTAAGAGTTGCTTAAAACTTATAAATAAATTTGAGAAGACATCTCACGTGAAATCAATCATCCTACCTTTAGTCGAATCTCCTCGTACTGCCAAAAAGATCTTCTTGGTAGCACTTGATTTTTGTATTTTCCCTGTGCTGATCTGGCTATGTTATGCCATTCGCCAGTTCGATCTGGGCGCAGAAGTGGTTCCCAATATTCCTTTTGGTGCGCTTTGGGTAAGTGCAATTGCTGTCGTGGCTCTCTTGGTGAGCGGAAGCTACCAGTTTATTGTTCGTACGTTTAATGAGTTTTTTATTGTTAAACTCGGGCTGGCGACCATTCTGACCGTAACAGGCTTGTATTTACTGGCTTATAGCACCCATGCCTTTATTCCAACATCCATCCCCCTGATGTTTGGCTTTATGATGTTTGCCTGGGTCTGGTTGAGTCGTGGGGTAATTCGCTTGATTGTCCGCTCCTATTTACAGTCCGGTATACCCAAAAAACGAATTGCGATTTATGGCGCAGGGGATGCCGGGCAGCAAGTAGCAGCCACCTTGTACCGTTCCGATGAGCATTTACCGGTATTTTTTATAGATGATAATCTTTCTTTAAGTGGGCAGAATATTGGCGGAATACCCGTCTATACGCCCCAGATTGCGCTCAAATGTCTGGCTAAACTGGGTATTGATGAAATTCTGGTTGCCCTGCCTTCGGTTGGGCGTAGCCGTAAAAGTGAAATTATCAAGTTTCTGGAACCGGCTCATTTAAAAATTACAGAAATTCCCGGGCTAACCAAGCTGGTCAATGGTGAAATTCGCGTTTCTGATATTCAGGAAATCGATATTATTGATTTGTTAGGCCGTGATCCGGTACCTCCTGTGGCTCAGTTACTGGAAAAAAACATTAAGCATAAAGTCGTGATGATCACCGGTGCTGGCGGATCGATTGGTTCAGAACTCTGCCGCCAGATTATCAAAAATCAGCCTGCCAAAATTGTGATTTATGAACTGACTGAATTCGCCCTCTATAGTATTGAAAAAGAGTTACGCCTCACCGCCAGCTGTGAAATTATTCCAATTTTGGGTTCAGTTTTAGAAGAAGCCAAACTGGAACGCGTCATCGAGCAGTATCAGGTACAAACGGTTTATCATGCTGCTGCCTATAAACATGTGCCACTGGTTGAGTGTAATCCGCTGGCGGGCTTAAAAAATAACGCCGTTGGAACCGCCTTTAGTGTGAATGCTGCGGTGAAGAAAGGCGTTGAGACCTTTGTGTTAATTTCAACCGATAAGGCCGTACGTCCGACCAACGTGATGGGGGCAACCAAGCGGATGGCCGAGCTATATTGTCAGGCCATGGCGGAAGCACAGGATCAGACCCAGATCAGTATTGTCCGTTTTGGTAATGTACTGGGGTCTTCGGGCTCAGTGGTACCATTATTTAAACAGCAGATTTCCAAAGGTGGCCCGATTACGGTCACTCACCCCGATGTCACCCGTTTCTTTATGACCATTCCCGAAGCCTCTCAACTGGTGATTCAGGCCGGTGCGCTGGGGCAGGGTGGAGATGTCTTCCTGCTGGATATGGGCGAACCGGTACGGATTCAGGATCTGGCCCGTCAGATGATTGCCCTCAGTGGCCTGAAAGTGCGAGAAGCTGGCAGTCAGGCGGGCGATATTGAAATCCAGTACTCGGGTTTACGTCCTGGCGAAAAACTTTACGAAGAATTACTCATTGATGCAGATAATACCGAAGTGACACAACACAGCCGGATTTTACGTTCTTATGAAAAAATGTATGCTCTGGATGAATTGTTGCAGGTTTTTGAGCGCTTCAATGCGTTAACTGCAGTGCAATCGGATATTGATTGGGCATTAAGCCAGCTGGAGCACTATGTTGATGGTTATCAGCGTGGTAAAGAAGTGAAAGTGAATTAAAATATTGAGGTCAGGTTATTCCATATGATTAAGAAGGCGATTTTACCTGTTGCAGGTTTGGGTACCCGTTTTTTACCGGCCAGTAAATCGATTCCAAAAGAAATGGTCACGGTGGTTGACCGTCCTGCAATTGAATATGTGGTGAAAGAAGCGATTGCTGCCGGGATTGAACAGATTATTTTAGTCACTCACAGTTCTAAAGCATCGATTGAAAACTATTTTGACCGTAATTTTGAACTTGAAACCACCCTGGCGCAAAAACAGAAAACCGATTTGTTGAAGGAAATTACTGAAATTTTGCCGGCGGGCGTGAGTGTGATGAGTGTACGTCAGCCACAGCCCTTAGGTCTGGGCCATGCGGTCCTGTGTGCCAAAGCCGTAATTGGCGAGGATGATTTCGCGGTATTGCTGCCTGATGTACTGGTCAAAGATCAGCAGCAACAAAATGACCTGTCCCG
>NZ_SMTB01000002.1:0-90998 GCF_006864105.1 Acinetobacter sp. RF14B
ATATATTAGAAAAGGCAGTGACTTGAATGACTATACGGATGCATATATTGCAGAAATTACTCAACGCTTGAATCATCGTCCAAGAAAAAGACTCGGCTTTAAAAGTCCGAGTCAGGTATTATGGCAACAACATGGTGTTGCACTTCAAATGCTAATCTAAGTAGTTTAATAGGTTCTAATTCCAGTAATCTTGATGAGCCAAGTCCTAAGCCATTGTCATCACCTGTTAGAAATTGCACTTTGTCCTCATTCAATCGAATAGATACAACTGAAGGAGAACCATAACCAAGGTAGTTTAAAGCAGAAAATGGCTCATAAATATGTAGTGTATTTGTACTACCATCAACTTCGATAGCTACATCGTCATAACCAGCCCCTGAGCGAATAAGGCCGTTAATCACATTTTTTAAGTAAGAAAAATGCTTTTGAGTAAAATCTTTGCCCCAGTTAGTAGAATTGCTATCAGTAATTAAAGCTTGATGAATAATAGATGACATTTTTTATCTCAATTAAGAATATTGAATTAAGATTTATACCATAGGAAAAATATAGTAGTAAATTTTTAAATATTATTATAAATAACATGCACTTATATTTTTTGTGTAGTATGGGGTTAGATTAATGAATTTAATAAAAATATTTAGAACTTAAACTCCCACCTACATGAAATAAATTGAATAGATCCGGCATAGGATGCCAACAATAGCATGAAAATATTTATGGTTTAAGTAATTACTGTGAAACATTTATGTTCCACAGTATTGCTTATTTGCAGCATATGCTATTAAATAAGTGAGCACAAAGGTAAGAATAGCTCTTACCTTTCGCTGTCTTTGTAATATGGAATTTAAAAATGAACACCATCACTGATTTTCGACAATGTTAAGTCTTAGTTTACTTTCTCTAAGTTCTGTTGATTTAAGTGTTTTTATGTGAGGTGGATTATGAATAAAAAAAATACAGCAATTAATATTGCTAACTATATTGTAGAAGTTGTAAATAATGATCTAGATATGAAAGGTGTTTTAACGCCTATTAAATTACAAAAAATTTTATATTATGTATATGTAAACTGCTTAGTTAATCGCAACGAGAAGCTGTTTGAAGAACCGATTGAAAAATGGAAGTTTGGGCCAGTTGTTAGTCATGTTTACCATAGTTTTAAAGTGTTTGGTACGGGGCATATTGACTCTACGATTTCAACATTTGAATTTTCCGATGAAGCAAATGGTGGCTTTTCATTTAAGGAAGTTAACTTCGATTCAAATAGCCTTGCTTTAAAGCCTGAAGTTCAAGAGGAAATTCATTCAACGATCAAAGCTTTAATAAATGAAAAGCCTTTTGATTTAGTTGAAAGAACGCATGAAGAAGATCCTTGGAAGCTTTTTGAACCTCGTATTCTTGCTGGAGAAAGAGGCTTAGTTTATACAGATCAAGAAATTAAAGACTTTTTTTCAAAAAAATCATAATAATTTTAGGCAGGGTTAGTTTTGGATACGCAGACCGATATACTTAATATTTTCGTATCTCGTTTGATTTCTAGCCCTGCTAACGATGAAGCTATACAGAGCTTAATAAGAATTTTTGATCAAGTTATTATTCGAGCGAGATGCTTACCAAACTTTGATATTCCATATGATGATATTACCGAGATGATTTATGACTATTCTCAAGATATTAATCTTGAGGAGTTAGACTTAATGATGGAGGAGCTCGAAGGTCGTTATCAGGAACTGCACCCATCTTTAGACGATGGACAAAAGCACCCTAAACATAAGTGTTTAACTAAGTTTAGAAGACATATATATTTAGCGGCGACTCAAAAAAATTACATTAACAAAGTCACTCAGCAAGAAGCCAAAACTGCACGAAGAATTGCAAATTCTGCGCAAGAGATTTCAAAAAGAGCAGAAAAATCTCAACTCAGGCGGAAATATTAGCTAAAAAATCTGAGCAGTTAGCTGCTGATGCGGACAATCAAGCCAAATCAACTATCGCAAACTATATTTCTATTCTTGGTATCTTTGCTTCAATCATTTTTACTCTTTTTGGTGGGGTGAATTTAATAGGATCCACAGTAAAGCTTTTAGAGGTTAACTCTAGATGGCCTTACTTAACCTTTATCATTGCTCTTCTAATGATTTGTCTGCTGACACTATTAAATATGATGGTTAAGTGGATTAACTCAATGAGTAATTTAAAAAGAGCTTTAGAGGGGCATAATAAGGAAGATAAGGTGGCTGCTAGAAAATACTATTGGTATCAACCCTGGACATGGGATTTTTACACAAAGTCAGTATCTTTCTTTTTCTTAATTTTACTTATTAGCATGTGTGGTATGTACAATGTTAATAAAGAAAACTTATTTAGTATTACCAAGGAAACCACCACTAAAAACTTACCAGAGACTGAAGAAAATAATAAACCAGCCGATAAATCAAAGCCTGAAAACCCAAATAAAGAAGTTACCGTTGTGGAAAAAATTACCGTATCTAATCATGTAAGTGATAAAGATTCCGATACAAATAAGAGCGAATAACATTGAAGTCCTTGGGGGAGCCTAGCTATTAGTCTTATTGGTTTAATTCTCCCTCCCTCCATCTATCAAATCAACCCAATCACGATACAACCTCAGCTCCGCTAAAGACTTTGATAAGTTTTTTGGATACAGATCTGACAATTTCACTATTTATCCTTTTTAATAAGTGTCGACTGATCAACATTGTAGTACTTGCTAATATCAAACCAGATTTTGATTTGGCTTTCCCATTTATAAATACGGTCATTTTCAATTTTTAGCACATCTAGCCCGCTAAAGTTGAAGTGCGTTGCATCACTCGGCAATTGCCCACAAGAGATGACAGCATGTTCCTCAAACCAGTTTTCCCAAGCATGTTGGAGAACACATAGTCCGACATTTGCCTAATTGAATCCCCAGCCTGCCTATCGCATGAGTGATACAGATTGCTCAGGTAACAAATAAACCGCATTCGGGTGGTTTTTTACTACTATATGATAATTTTGGTTATTAAAAATAAATTATTGTTTTATAAGTAAAATAACAAATAATTGTGATATTTTGGTAAAAGTATACAAATTTTGAAATAATTTAATTAAAATAAATTTGTATACCGATTTGTATACTTAGCATCTCCTAACCCAGCCTTTTATATGCAAAAGCATACAACTCTGAAAATTTTATAACCTATTGTAAATACTAAGGAATACAGCTTAATGCTAAGCTTTCCAATCCACCACAAACTAAGTGGATTCTATCTTTTCTATTATGCGGTTGTGGGGGCATTCATGCCATTCTGGAGCCTTTATCTGGAAGATCAGGGGTTTAATTATCAAGAAATAGGTATCTTGTCTTCTATTGCAATTGTTACCCGTTTCTTTGCCCCTTTAATTTGGGGATGGCTCGCGGACAAGTCAGGCAAGCGCATGTTATTGGTTCGTATTGCGACCTGGATGGAAGCCTGTATCTGGTTCATGATTTTTCTTATTCCCAATAACTTTCAATCCGTTGCCTTACTCATGCTTATTTTTAGCTTTTTCCAGAATGCGATTCTGGCACAGTTTGAAGGCGTGACCTTATTCTGGCTAGGTGAAAAAAGAGCAGAGCTCTACGGCAAAGTCCGTAAATGGGGATCTATTGGCTTCATCGTCGGCGTCTTTGGCTTGGGGGCTGTATTTGAAGTGATTCCGATCAGCATGCTGCCAGTCCTTTTATTATGTATTTCATTTCTAACTTTTCTTTGGTCATTTAGTATTAAAGAACCGACGGCGGCGCCGGTGGCACAGAAAAAACTGGATACCATCTGGCCAATATTTAAACGGCCAGTGGTCTATAGTTTCTTTCTTATAGAATTAATTATGCTGTTCTCACATGCGCCATTTTACAGTTTTTATAGCAATTATCTGAGTCAGGCCGGATTTAGTACCAGCCAGATCGGATTGCTCTGGTCAGTGGGTGTAATTGCAGAAATTATCATGTTTGCTTATGCCACCTTCTTTCTCAGTCGCTGGTCATGGCGGCATCTAATCATGCTTTGCCTGTTAATGACCGGACTAAGGTGGTTAGTGGTCGGTTTATTTCCATCTTCCTTTGTTGCACAATTCTTGACACAAACGATTCATGCTTTAAGTTTTGGTCTATTTCACATGATTGCCATGCGAGTCATTTTTCAGAATTTCTCTGCCGGGCAGCAGGGCCGTGGGCAGGCACTTTATAGCACTATGTGGGGAATCGGTGTGGCAACAGGAAGCATTCTAGCAGGCCATTATTGGGATCAATTAGGCGGAGATATCATCTTTTTTGCAGCTGCAGCCTCAACTTTGCTAGGTTTTCTGCTGCTAGGGGGCTTACCTAACAAAGTTGAATTACCATCTTCAAACAGTTAAATCACTTTAAAGACGAATTTTGGCATATTGATCAAACCAGGGCTGTGCCTGCTCTAATTGTGCTGCAAGTTGCAAAAGTAAATCTTCACGAGCAAAAGGTGCAATAAACTGTGAGCCGAGCGGCAAGTTCTGTTTATTCCAGTACAAAGGTACAGACATAGCCGGCAGTCCGGTGATATTCGCCAGCTGGGTAAAAGGAACCCATTTCAAGTTTTCTTTTACAATCTGATCTACCAGTTTGCCTTGTGCCAGCAAATGCGCTTTCTTCATGCCTAAGAGCACCTTTAATAGGGGTTTTTGCCACCCCGGAATTTTTACTTCGCCATTTTGAGGAGCGACACTCGCTGTAGCAGGTGTCAAATAAAGATCATAACGTTCAAAGAAATGATTCATTTGAGTTGCATATTGCCCCCAGTTATTTAAATTATGAATATATTCCAAGGCGGTAGTTTTGGCTCCAAAGGCTGCGAGTGCTAAAGAGTCCAGTTCAAAATCACCAGTTTTGGAGGGATAACTTTTTTGAATCTCATCCAGCATATAAGAGAACTGACTAAACCAGGTGGTAATAAAATCTCTGGCCAATTGCATACCATCAATATTCGGCTGATCTTCTACGACTTCATGACCCAGTGACTCGAGTCGGCGGGCTGTTTGTTCAATTGCCTGAATCGCATCCTGGGAAACTCTGGTACCAATAGTAGAACGGGTATTAAAAGCGATTCTCATTTTTTTGGGCGGATGCTGGATAGCTTCCAGATAAGGTTGCTGCGGAGCCTGGATTTTGAAAAGTGAACTATGATCTTCGCCATGCGTTGCATCCAGCATGGCCGCACTATCGCGTACAGTTTTGGTGAGCACATGCTGAATCGCTGCCCCATGCATGGCCTCACTCATTTGTGGCCCCCACGGAGTACGGCCACGACTTGGTTTTAAACCAAATAAACCACAATATGAAGCTGGAATACGAATAGAGCCGCCACCATCGCCAGCACCAGCAATAGGGACTATACCGGCAGCCACGGCAGAGGCCGACCCTCCAGATGAGCCACCGCTATTATGTTTTAGATTCCATGGGTTTTTACAGCTTCCCCAGGCATCGGGTTCGGTAATCCCTTTAATGCCAAATTCGGGAGTATTGGTGCGGCCAAAGGTGACGATACCGGCCTTTTCCCAGCGGTTGACAATTTCAGCATTGGTATCGGCAATATAGCCAGTACGCTTCATACCCTGACAGCCATAAGACGTTGGATAGCCTGCATATTCCTGGAACAGGTCCTTAACCAGAAATGGCACACCAGCAAAAGGCCCTGTTAGCTTCTGCTGAGTCCGTTGTAATGCATGTTCATGCATAGGAATGATAATGGCATTTAAGTCGGGATTAACTGCTGCACTGCGTTTCAGTGCAATCGACAAAAGTTCACTTGAATGTACCTGTTTCTTTGCAACCAGTTCGGCCAGCCCTAGACCATCATATTGTAAATATTCTTCAAATTTCATAGTGTTCCTTCAAATTTTGTTGCGTCTCAAGGTTGTAGAACATTTCAATTCCGGATGCAAGCCCACTTGATTATGATTGGGATGTGTCTGAACTAAGGCTAACGCTTAGAGAGCAGCCTCTATAAAACTCTATCATTTGATGGAGAACATGGGGCTTTATTGAGTTATGTACCTATATAATTTAGTCGGTCTGTACGATTACATGGATTTCCTCATACTCTAATGACACTTCCTTTACACTCAATTAATTAAATCTCCCTTAAAAATATCTACTACAAGCCTGAGTGTGAAATCATAACGGCCGCCCAACCTTATAAGCTTTTGTTAATTGAAGTTGCTTGATTAAATAACTGTTTTATCACTGAATATAGAGCCAAAACTCATGTGCCTTCCTAAAATTCCCCATACAAAATAGATACAAAAAATACCAGAAAAGAGACCTATATTTTTGGTTAACATGGTAATAATTTATTTTTCGTATCTTAGGTCCTGTTATTTGATTTACTCAGATACGATCTCCTTAAAATATGATAACTTAGAACAAATTTATTCAAATGATATTGGTGAATATGAAAAAAATATGTCTTAGCCTTGCCTTACTCATGACCTCACCCTGGCTAATGGCAGCAGAGAATAAAAGTGCCTCTGATACGACGATCAAATCTTCTGAAATTCCGAATACTTTTACAGTCAATACCCGTCCCGAAATTGTGGGATTATGGGGAATGGAAATTCCAAAAAATAAAAAATGTATCGAATATTATAATTTTAAATCAAATAATAGCGTGATTATTAAAAGTGGAGAGGAGTGGACTTCAGGACTTTACGATTATCAGCCTGCCCAGAATCCTGCAGAACAGATTCCGGCTTTAATCTTGCAGGTACGTTATGACAATAATGAAAAGGACTGTTCCGGTAACCAGGTGGATCAGTCCGGGGAAGTTTCACAATATTTTGTACAATGGAAAAATCCCTATACCATCAATTTCTGTGCCAATGAAAAAGCAGAACAGTGTTTCGCCGTATTAAGACGGGTTTTGCCATAAGAAAATAAAAAACCGCTGAATTTCAGCGGTTTTTTTAATAGGTGTTTACAGATCAAGAAGCAGCTTCTTTTTCTTCTGCACCTTCAAGTTGCTTAAGCAAATGCTTTTCCAGATAATGAATATCCATTGCCTGTTCAGAGAAATTCTTATCTTGTAAAATCAAATCCTTGTGCAAAGGAATATTGGTCTTGATACCAGTCAGAATCATTTCTTCAAGTGCATTTTTCATTCGTGCCAATGATGTTTCACGATCTTTACCATGTGCAATCAGCTTGGCAATCATGGAATCATAGTAGGGCGGAATGCTATAACCCGGGTAGATATGCGAATCTAAACGGATACCGGCGCCTCCTGGGGCATAGAAGGTTTCAATCTTGCCTGGGGAAGGCATAAAGGTTGAAGGATCTTCGGCATTGATACGACATTCAATCGCATGGCCTTTTACCTGCACATCTTCTTGTTGAATATCGAGGCCAAGACCAGCCGCGATTCGAAGCTGCTGCTCGATTATATCAATCCCTGTCACCATTTCAGTCACAGGATGCTCAACCTGAACGCGGGTATTCATTTCAATAAAGAAGAATTCGCCTTCTTCAAACAAGAACTCGAATGTACCTGCACCACGGTATTGCATCATCTTGCAGGCATTGACACAGGCTTCCAGAATGTCAGCACGTGCCTGTTCTGGCAGGTTAGGTGCTGGAGCTTCTTCCAGAACCTTTTGATGACGGCGTTGTAATGAACAGTCACGATCATACAGATGAACTGCATGGCCATTCCCATCACCCAAGACCTGAATCTCGACGTGACGTGGTTTTTGCAGGAAACGCTCCATATAAACCGTATCATCACCAAACCACATTTCAGCATCACGCTGCGCAGCCTGTACAGATTCCAGCAGGGTATCGACACGCTCTACAATACGCATACCACGACCACCACCACCCGATGCTGCCTTAACAATCAGCGGGAAGCCGATTTCTTTGGCCTCAGCCAGCGCATTTTGTGGAGTCACTGCATGAGCAGAGCCGGGAACCGTTGGTACACCTGCTTTACGCATTGCTGTAATGGCTGATACTTTATTACCCATTAAACGGATATGTTCAGGACGTGGACCGATAAAAATAAAACCAGAACTTTCAACGATTTCTGCAAATTCAGCATTTTCAGCCAGGAAACCATAACCAGGATGGATCGCATCCGCGCCAGTAATTTCCGCAGCAGTAATAATCGCAGGAATATTCAGGTAGCTATCGCTACTTGCACCCGGACCAATACATACGGCTTCATCACAGAAACGTAAATGCATCAGATCCTTGTCGGCATCTGAATAGACACCGACGGTCTTGATTCCTAAAGTTCTACAAGCCCGTGTGATGCGCAAGGCAATTTCACCACGGTTTGCAATTAAAACTTTTTGCAACATTATAAATCCCCGAGGTGATTAAGCGCGGTAACGGAAAAGTGGCTGGCCAAATTGAATCACTTCACCATTTTTTACCAGAATTTCTTCAATCACACCGCTTTGTGTTGCTTCAATCGGGTTCATGATTTTCATGGCTTCAATAATACCCAGCGTTTCACCCGCAGATACAGTTTGACCGATTTTGACAAAAGGTGCTTCGCCTGGGCTAGGAGCTGCATAGAACACGCCAACCATTGGAGAGGTTTCGACTGCACCACGAGGAGATTTGGTCACCGGAACAACATCAGCCGCCGGGGCAGGCATTGCAGGAACAGCTGCTGCAACCACTGGACTGCGACGAGTTAAAGCAATCGACTGATCACCTTCTTTAACTTCGAGCGCCTGTAAGTCAGATTCAATCATCAACTCGATGAGTTTCTTGATTTTACGGATATCCATGAGACAGTATTCCTAATTAAGATTGCTTAGAAGATTGTATTTTTTCAATGACATAGTCGAGTGCAGCTGTATAGCCTTTAGCACCCAAGCCACAGATCACTCCGATTGCTTTATCGGAGAGGTAAGAATGGTGTCGAAATGCCTCACGCGCGTGGACGTTAGACAGGTGCACCTCAATAAAAGGGATCGCCACACCCAGAAGGGCGTCACGCACGGCAACAGACGTATGCGTCAAGGCAGCCGGATTAATAATGATATATTCGACATTATCTTGTTGAGCTTGGTGAATTCGGTCAACAATGGCACCTTCCCAGTTGCTCTGGAAGGTATCGAGTTGTAAAGTAGCTGATTGAGCCTGAGCCACCAGTTGCTGGTTAATATCGTCTAATGTTAGATGACCGTAAACTTCCGGTTCGCGCTTTCCTAGCAAATTTAAATTCGGTCCGTGAATAACCAGAATGGTCGAATTCATCTAACGTGCTCCAATTGAAAAGTATCAGGACAAGTTTGCAAGATCACTGCAAAATTTGTCTATTATGGCATGATTTCCCACATTTTTTTTATAATTTCTTTGAATTGACGTAGAAAGTGTGTGCCGAACAGTGGGCATATAATGAAAACTTTGCAAGGATTTGACAATGTTAAAAACTTACAAATCTAGGTCAATCTTCATTTTTTTTATTGTAAACCTGATTGGCAAAAACAGTTAATATTGTTTGTGTAATCTTGTCTTCATACAATCTTATTCATGAACTCAAGCGTTGTATTGATCATGTTCTTAAAATTTTTTGGCTTAAAAAGTCAGGGTTGATTTTAAATCTCGGCCAGTTCTAAACCACTGAGGTTTTATAAACTGAGTCGTTGTTAAAAATTTTAAACAGCATCCTATTCTTAACGCTTTATGTCAACCAGTTAAGTTTAAGAAAATAAAGAAAACTAGTTGTTTTATCTGATAATAATTCTTACTTGGTGGTGTTGAGCATGCTGAGGGAAAGTTATATTTTACTTATATTTCCTGAAATTTTATAAACGCAAAATCTAGAAAAGGTTTTTGAAACAGAAATCTTTGTAGAGAGCTTAAAACTTTTAAAAAATTAAAAAGGCAGTCATTTAGTGCTGATATATGGCACTGATAATCAAGTAAACCAGGTTCGGCAATTGACTCAACTGATCAGCTTGATAGTGTGAAAGTATAAAATATCGGCGTTTTTTAAGTGGCAGAAATGTGCAAAATATCAGGTGATGCCAGCTTCTTATACATTGCTATATAGTGGTTAAAGACTTTCTCCTTTAGTTTATTGCTTGTATTTAAAGCAAAATATACTAAGACATTATTCATGCACTTCAAGCTAGGCCTGGAGTAGCGCTATAATT
This sequence comes from Acinetobacter sp. RF14B, assembly GCF_006864105.1. Lineage (NCBI taxonomy): Bacteria > Pseudomonadati > Pseudomonadota > Gammaproteobacteria > Moraxellales > Moraxellaceae > Acinetobacter > Acinetobacter sp. RF14B. The sequence goes on from NZ_SMTB01000002.1 coordinate 10,186, forward strand.
AAGTTTTATTTTTTCAAAAAATACCATGACACCAGCCTGTAAACTGCTTAAATCACAAAAAATTCCATATAGCACCCATGAATATGAGCATGATCCACAGGCCAAAAGTTTTGGTCTGGAAGCAGCCGAAAAGCTAGGGCTTGCTGTTGCAGAAGTTTTTAAAACCTTACTGGTAACTGATGAGAAACAATATTTTGTCGCAATTCTACCTGTACATTATCAGTTAAATCTGAAGAAAGTAGCAGCAGCTTTAGGTTGCAAAAAGCTGCAAATGGCAGATCCTAAACATGCGGAGCGCTTAACGGGTTATATGGTCGGTGGTATTAGTCCTATTGGTCAGAAAAAGCGCTTAAAAACAGTAATTTGTATTAGTGCAAGCCAGCTTGAAAAAATGTATGTAAGCGGTGGGAAAAGGGGGCTTGATATTGGGATAAATCCGCAAGATTTAGCACGGATTTTAGGGGCAGAATTTGCCGATATTGTAGATGAATAATTAAGTTTTAAAAATTGAGATTTGGCTCTTGGTTTTCAAGGTTACCCATAATAATACTCACACAGTGAAATGCCTGTTACAGGTATAGAACTCACTTTGATGAGTTTTTTGGCGCTAATTATGCAACCAGTCACGTTTCTTGAGGCACTTCAGTACGCTCACAGTAAAAAGATCATTTTGCCTGATGAGTTACTCAATAGGCTTAAAGACGCGATAGATGACGACTACGGTGAGCTTTCCTCCTATTGATCTATGAAGGATTGGGGCAATATGAAATCTCTGGCCAGGCTCTATCCTGACTAAAGAATCAGATCGAGCATTAGCGCCTTTTTTTGGTCTTGTCTTAGGTTTTGATAACGGTTTATTGACAAAGTGTATAAAAAGATGAATAAGAAATCAGGTGAGCCTGGTTTATTGCTGAAGGTGACCTAAACATTTTGTTGACGACGATGGCACCAGTACATTATAGTGAACTCAACCGCTAATTATTAGCGGTTTTAGCCTTAATCATTCATCCTGATTGCAAGTATCATTTATGTGTTTAGCCGAAATCTAGGCTAGGCGAAAGCTTAGAGAGCTGGCTAAAGATACCAGCAAAATTAAGCTTTCAACACATGTTAGGCAACGAATGAAAGAGCGCCATATCTCCTTAAAGCAAATCATCTGTTGCTTTGAACATGGGGATATCACAGAGGGGCCTTATCCAGATACTCGGGGCGATACTAAGTTGAATGTTACAGTTCGAACCGCTGGGGAAAATATTACGACAACCGTTGTAATTAGATGTCGTGAAGATGGGGACTTCTCAATTGTTGTTACTACATTTAAAGAATAGGCACAGTTATGTATCACTATGAAGAGTGTGGTTTAAGCAATGTTTGGCTGCTGGACGGTTATGAAATTGAAGTTGATGAAGCGTATGGCGATTTGGTGTCAATCTCATCAGTGCATGAACTTCACAAAACCATTGGCCTATACTTGATTAATGAAAAGCCAGAGCTGAATGGTGAAGAAATCCGTTTTTTGCGTAAAGAGCTAAATCTTTCACAAAAGAATCTAGCAGGTATATTAAGTGTTAATGAATCCACAGTTCGCAACTGGGAGAGTGATCGAGTGGCTATCGGAAAACCAGCCGAACTTGTTTTGAGAGCACTTTACAAAGAGCAGGCCCATGGAGGTGGTGCTCTGATTGAAATGATTGAAAAGCTTAATCATCAAGAAAGAACTTATGAATCTGACAACATGAACTTTTCATACGATAGTAATCGATCTTGGAAGCATAAAGAACTTGAAGCCAGGTAAAACAAAACCACTCTCTAGAATGGTTTTCTATCTTAGGGTTTTGGATTTTTCACTCTTAGTCCAGACTACTGGAAAAGAAGCCCTCATTTGAGGGCTACATTCTATTCGTCAGATGATGTTGAGGTCTTTGCTTGCTCTCTGGCATATTCTAAAGCAACTTGCTGTGCTTCAGCGGCAGCGGTGGCTTCTATTGGGGGGGGGGATGCAATAGCAGCTGTTCCGATCAAACCTGATAGGGTGAGTAATAGAACTGTCGAATACTTTTTCATTTGAATTTCCTCTACGTTTCTAAAACTTAAATTCAGTGTAGAGAATGGCTTAAATTACTAATGTAGCAACTCTGTCGGGATATGTAAGACAGTCAAGCCTTGAGTTATAGGGATCTAGGTTTGCGTAAGAATGATTTTCGGGTGAAATTTTTTGTAGAGTTGCTTAACGAAATGTTAGTTCTTCCCGTATTAAAAAAGCCCTCTCCTAGATATGGATAGATATAGATTAATCGAAAATTATAGAAATGCGTATAACCAGGGTTAACTATGATAAAATCCAAGAAGAGATGAGTAGAATGTAATCTCAAATCACTATTAAAATATATTCTCAATGAATCCGGGTGCTTTACGATAGCTAAAATCGAGACAGTATTGGTTGTCGTGGTTATATTAATAATGATTTGCGCAGTAGAGCAATCATTTGGTTAAGTAAGCTTCCTTCGAAAGGTTTTTCACTAAAAAGTTGTTTAAAAATAATATATTGTTTGCCTTTGTAATTTCATTTGGGTATCTTGTAGCTCTATACAGATGATAAGTGAATAAATGCCAATATATAGCTCTACTACAATCACTTTAACGTTTTTAATTTTTGGGATGATGATTTTTTCCCACTTGCAAAGAGCTCATATAGCAATACCTATTTTAATCTGATGTATGTCGTTTATTACTACCCTTTGAGGTGGTTTTTTAATGCCTAAAATTTATATCAAGCCCCCAGCATGAATAAACCAGAAGAAGATTGTAAAACCTGCCGCTCTTGACTATTAACAACGTTTATCAGAATAACTGGATCAAGTAGTCCTAACTTTCTCCAAAATGTTGCAAGCCATGAGCAAAGAATATAAGCCTGAACGTTTATAACTAAGCGGCTTCTCCAATTCATTTTTTCACTGAGCTGTGAAATGAGCTAATCGCTAAAAGGGCTAGACTGACTGAAAAGCGCTCTTAATCTAGTGATCTGACTCCTTATACGTTGAATGCTCTTACGGCTTTTTGGTCCACATATTTTCAAAAGATAAAATAGGACAGTATTCCAGTCGTCTTATTTAAATAAGACGGAATTACTTCACAAAAGGATTAGCTTAAATCTGCAAATAATGTATTCGTCAGCTTGAAGCCTAAGCCAAAAGCCCGCGATAGCAGGCTTGGTCTTTATTGTTTTATTTAAAAGCAGGGCTGGTAGTCTTTTATATGCAGTTGGCCGGTTTTGGAACGCCAGCCAGACGGCTTAAATGGCGTGCAACCAGTCCAGTATTAAATTTTTCCTGTAACAGCGCATTATTAATTTCCGGACTGACCGTTTTCATCAGAAATTTAATCAGAGGACGGGTAGTAGGAGAATGTCCGAACTGCTGATAAAACTGGCGCACTCCCTGTAATACTTCTAGGTGCCAAGGTGTTAATTGAAGTTCTAAGCTGTCAGCCAGTACTTGGGCAACTTGCTCATTCCAGAGGGTATAGTCGACTAGGTGACCATCTTGATCCAGTTCTAAATTCATACCAGGCTCATGATTATTTCATTGAAATACAGCGCTTAAACGCCAGACATAGATCTGCAAATTGTGCATAGTTTAATAAGGTGGCATGCTCTGGCAACGGAGAAACCAATATCTGAGCATCATTTTCAAGTAGATAAACGCACGGCAACTGCTGTAAGAAGTCGTGTTCTACATACAGTAGCGATTCGCCCATCAGAACCACTGAATCATCTGGAGTATGAATTTGAGCAAGCTGATCCAGTATCGACGCCGTAGCTGCATAATCTGACTGGAGTAGGTAAAGGGTGTTTTCTGACATGAGTTTATCCTTATTCCTTACCAATACAAAACATGATCGAAGTGTTGAATAAATTCTGGATTCAGCTCGACAAACTCAATATCTTGCTCACTGTGTTTCACAAAAGGAGAATCCTGATTTTTCTGCTCTACCAGAATCGGTGTTAGATCATAAAATTCAAAACTATCTACCAGATTAGAGGCCAGTTTAAAGGCATGTTTGCGCTGTTCAAATTGCAGGTCGGCATGCAGCAAACTTAAAGCTGCCCCTTGTAGCAGTATCTTAACTTCTGAACCAAAGGTGGCCAGTACCATGGTCGCAGACAGGCTTTCATGCACCTGCAAGCTGTTTAAGTTGGCCTGAGTTAATATAACAAGTACAGATTTCACACAAGATTCCTTTTAAAAGCAACACATCCTGAAAAATGAAGCATCTAGAATTGAATGAGACGTTGTGAGGACTGAACCGCATCGGCAAGCTCACCTAAACCGACCAATTCAAAACTATTTGCAAGATTATGTTGTTGAATATTGTGACGTTGAGCATTGTCCTGATCTGTAATTCCACGTGCTAAGGCGGCACTGACACATACAGGCAAGCGGATTTTCAGATCTTGCCAGGCGCGTGAAAGGTGGCGCTGGTCATCGGGTACCCATTGCAATGCATTCGCCACCGAGACACCGTCCTGATAGAAGAATACACGAAATTTTTCGTGTTTTTGCTGTAATGCCTGAGCAAGCCCCAAAGCATGCCAGGCATAAATAGACGTCGGTGCGGAGGTAACAAGAATTAAAGTGCTCATCGAAATTCACTACAGGCTTGATCAACATCAACGAATTGATCTTGGCTACATCAGAAAGTAGGTAGTATAAATGATTTTAGTGACGGGTGGTTTAGGCTTTTTAGGCTCACACATTGCATTAAGTCTGCTTGCACAAGGTGTAGAGGTGATTGTGGTTGATAATCTGGCCAATGCCAGTTTGCAGACTTTGGAGCGTCTTGAATATATTTCTGGTCGATATGTGCCTTTTGTTAAAATTGATATTCGTAATACCCCTACCTTAAATAAAGTATTTGAACTGCATTCCATACAGGCTGTGATTCATACTGCAAGTTTTAAATCACTGGAAGAATCAGTATTAAAGCCTCTTGATTATTATAATGATAATGTCAGCTGTATTATGAGCCTGATGCGGGCAATGCAGCGTACCGGTGTACGGCATCTGGTGCATTTATCCAGTTTAGCCGTTTATGGCCATTCAGCACCCGATCTGCATGAAGATCAGCCTTTTAATTATACTTATCCCAATCCTTATATTAAATCTCAACAGATGGTAGAGGAAATTATTCGGGATACTGCCAAAACCGATAATGAATGGCGAATTGCGATCTTGCGACTTTCCAATATTGCTGGCGCCTTTGAAGGCGGGATTTTAGGTGAATGGATTCCACCTTTACCGAAAAATATTGTACCTCTGGCGATGCAGGTAGGAGCACATCAGCGAGAATATCTGGAATTACGCCGTCAGGCCATGACAGCAGACCAGACCGTAGAGCGAAGTTTTCTGCATGTAATGGATGGGTGTGATGCGGTTATTAAATCTTTGCAATGGTTGTCACAGCAGCAAGAGTTATGTTGTGAGGCTTTTAATATTGCAGGGGAGCTGGTTTCAATTAAAAACTTGCTGGATCAGGTTGCAGAGGTGACTCAATCCACCATTCCTACAATAGATGCTTTGCCATATCCTCATGCCGAGCTGGATCAACTTGGTGCAGATACCACCAAAGCTCAGCAATTATTGCACTGGCAGCCTCGGCATAGCTTAAGCAAAATGCTGGAGGATGAATGGTTATTTTATCAAAACACCTTAAGAGGATAGTATTTGATAATAATTATCATTTACTTGAGTGCTTAAGCTGATTAAAATAACCATAAATATCTTTAAATATCTTTATTTTAGATAAGAAAACTACTGGCAATATGCAAAATAAAGTTGAGATTAAATATGGAAACACGTATTGAACATGACACGATGGGAGAGGTCGCTGTCCCAAGTGAAGCCCTATGGGGAGCACAAACTCAACGTAGCTTGCAAAACTTTAAGATTGGTCAGGAGCATTTACCTCGTGCCATGATTCGTGCCATGGGGCTGGTCAAGAAAGCTGCCGCCATAACCAATGCAGAGTTAAAGCAGATTCCTCAGGAGCTATCGACTTATATAGTAGGAGCGGCGGATGAAGTCATTAGCGGACAATGGGATAGCCAGTTTCCATTGGTTGTATGGCAAACCGGTTCTGGCACACAAAGCAATATGAACTGTAATGAAGTCATTGCCAATATTGCCAATCATAAGCTGGGTAATCCTTTAGGTGCACAAAAACCTGTGCATCCGAATGACCATGTGAATCGTGCGCAATCAACCAATGACTCTTTCCCGACCGCAATTCATGTGGCTGCAAGCTTACAGATTAATGAGCTGTTGATTCCGGCAGTCAGTCGTTTACGTGATACTTTGCATGCCAAATCTCAGGAATTTTCCGATATTGTGAAAATTGGCCGTACCCATCTTCAGGATGCGACGCCTTTAACACTGGGCCAGGAGTTTAGTGGCTATGTATCGCAACTGGATCATGCAATTTTACGCTTAGAACAAGCACTACTCGGACTATATGAATTGCCATTGGGTGGTACCGCCGTAGGTACGGGACTCAATGCTCATCCAGATTATGCAGTTCAAGCGGCAAAGACTTTAGCTCAATTAACAGATCTGCCTTTTGTCACGGCACCGAATAAGTTTGAAGCCTTGGCGGGCCGCGATGCAGCAGTATTTGCTTCAGGTGCTTTAAAAACGCTTGCAGTCAGTCTGAATAAAATCGCTAACGACATTCGTTGGTTGGCCAGTGGGCCGCGTTGTGGTTTAGGTGAATTGCGTATTCCGGAAAATGAACCGGGTTCAAGCATTATGCCGGGTAAAGTTAATCCAACTCAAAGTGAAGCCATGACCATGGTGGTTGCTCAGGTTTTAGGGAATGATACGACCATCAATATTGCCGGTGCTTCGGGTAATTTTGAATTAAACGTATTTATGCCGGTAATTGCCTATAACTTATTACAGTCTATTCAACTTCTGGGAGATGCATGTAATAGTTTTAATGACCATTGCGCCGTAGGCATCGAGCCGAATCATGAGAGAATTGATCATTTCCTGCATGATTCGTTGATGTTAGTGACCGCATTAAACCCGGTGATTGGTTATGAAAATGCAGCCAAGGTAGCCAAGACAGCTTATAAAGAAGGAAAAACATTAAAACAGGTGGCAGTAGAGTTAGGTTTAGTGACGGAAGAACAGTTTGATGAAGTAGTTCGTCCTGAAAATATGGTTTCTCCAAATATAAAATAATAAGTTGTTGAGGCAGCTTATTTTCATACTCTTTGTTATTGTTTTAACGTGGATGGCTCAGCAGTAGTTTTTATCTCGTCCAGACTTGCGTACAATAGCAGTAGATGAGATTAACTACTGATGATTGTTTTATGCTAGATATTTATTTAACAGATGTTCAAAAAAAGGTGCAATTCAAAGATTATCCAGGTGAGCATCCTGTTAAATTTATTTTGAATTTTAAGAAGATTTTTCCAAGTGTAATGGAACTTATTTTACCTGTACTGCCAGAAAATGAAAACCTTGAAGAAATGTCTTGGGAATCTACCAGTAAAGATTTTGAAACTTTCCAGATGTTTTTAACCGGGTGGGGTATTATTGAATTACGTTTGAACGCCATTACACAGTTTAAAGATAGAGCATTTGCTGATCAGTTAGTGAAAGAGGCCCAGCAGAAGCGTAGAGAATATGAGAAGAAACATCTGAAGCTGAGTAGCGTTGAGCTGGATTATCTGTTTATGCATGATGTGCATGCTTTGATTGATGCGGAACTGGTAGAGCTGGGCGAGAAGTTTTACTTGCCAACCTTACGCGAGCTTTGGAAAAATAAAGTCTCTACTCAGGTTCTAACTGCCAAGTTTTAAGTGAATTTTTAGTTGATTAATAAAAATCATCCTCCATAAGTGAGGGTGATTTTTATGCACTTTTAAAAAATGATAAACCACATTCTGTCCTATTAATAAATAGCCTAAGCAAATTTTAAACATCCAATCTAAAAATAATTTCTACTCTATTATGAAAGCTCGTTTCTTGTTTTAAGTCAGAAGGAAAACCAGAAAAAAGAAGAAGATTTCATTTCTTCGCCATAAGAAAATATTCCTCATTAAAATAAGACAAAATTCATTAGTTTTTCTTTAGTAATAAAAGTGGGAGTTCCAGTTTTCCCGAGGATATATCAACGATATTACAAAACCTCTAAGAAGCTGTTTAGATTTTCTTATAATTTTCTATATGTTTTAGTGTGATTAATAAGATACAAACCTGTTTTTGAATGGTTAACTGACACAAATGCAATCATGTAAATCTATTAACTCGGTATGCTTAATCATTTTGCGCCATTATTGTGTGTAACAATAAGTATAATATGGTAAATTCAGATGATTTAGAGCTTATTAAAAAGTAATCCCAGAGCTTGAATCTAAAAAACTCAATCAACTGTATCGCCGTTAATATCTGCTGTGTAGAGCATGTGGTTTATATAAAACTATTTAGAGATGAAGAAAGCTTAATTTCTATAAGCTTTAAGCGCTCGTCTGCACTTGAATATTTTTAAAGCCAGAAAATTTCATATTTCAATAGATAAAATACACATCCGAATCCTTAAAGTTAAGCTAAACTAAGACGCTAATTTAAGTGAATGGATTAAGTATGTCGAAAAATACACAAAAGTTATCGCCGTTACAGGAACTGATTGCAGAACAGAAATTATTGTGTGAAGAGGTTGGTTCTGCCTATGTAGAGGTCAGTGGTGATGATGTGGTCGCGGTGGCTGTCCATACCTTAAAACAGGATCCCATTGTTGGCATCCGTAAAAAACCTGAAACCGCAGAAAATATTAGCTGGTATATTTATGGCGGTGAATTGGCCTCCAATGAAGATGCCTTTGAAACCATGACTGTACGTGAAGTGCAGGATATAGCTCCTGAAGTTTTACCGTATTTAGCTTTGGAGCAGGGCTTCCGCTTTATGATTGATGCAGATGATTACGAAGATGTCTGGAAAGAAGAATAAAAGAAGATTTTAAATGACTAAAACCTCATCTTTATTATGTGTAATCCTCAGTTTGATTCAGTACAATCAGACTGCTTTTGCAGAGAAACTAAGCCAGCCTGCTTATGATCAGTTTATTGCGCAACAAACCAGAATTGTAAATGAAACCAAAGTTATTTTAGATCAACCCAATCAGGAAGGAGATGCACAAAAGCAGCGTTGGGCTTTCTGTCAGCGTTTAACTGCTTATGAGGAGATTCAGAAAGTATCTGAAGAAAATCATGAGCTGAATATGGCACCTATTATGGCAATGATTGCCAAAAATTTTCTGGATCGTCAGGTCCAGAGTATGCATAACTCAGGAATGACCGCAGCTGTCTTTTGTAAGAGTAGAGGGGGAGCCTAACAAATAAAACTTCTCTTTCTTAGCGACTTTATTGAATAAATATTCAATTATTTTATTTAACCTGAATCCTGCTTAAGGAAGTGAGATCATTCATCTTGAGATTTATCCATCAGTTTGAACATAAAAAAGTCTATGACTTGATCTAAAAACTGATTCAAATTAATCATAAAATTATAGTTATGTTATGATTTTAAAGAAAAAACCTTATCCGCGATTCGGGTTATTTATTATTCAGAATAAAATTTTAAACAGTAAAAAAGTAGAGGGAGATCTTTACTTTAGACTGTATCTCTTAAATAGCCTAAGCGAATTCAAAATTATTTATAATAAAAAAATAATAGTGTTAAAAAATCTTATTAAAACAAAGTATAAATTCAACTTATCGCCATTTTTATCAAGTCATTGTCAATTCAATTGTCTATAAAAAATTTCGCCAAGTTTAAAAGTATTACAAAATAGCCTAAGCAAAGAAATAATTTAAAAGTTTAGCAATTGATTATCTTTTAATATCATACCAATATAAACAACTGAAATAAGTAATCACGGAATTCCCAAATGCTCTTAAATTATCAAATACAAACTCATGAAAGTGCCGACTTAACGCCTATGGTATTTATTCACGGCTTATTTGGTAGTTTGAGTAATTTAGGCATGCTAGCTCGAAATTTTTCTAAACAGAGAACTGTCATTCAACTGGATGTCCGTAATCATGGTTTATCTGATCACTCCTCAGAGATGAACTATGCATTTATGGCCACCGATATTTTAGAGACGCTATCTGGTTTAAAAATTGAGAAGTGTATTATAGTCGGGCATTCAATGGGTGGAAAAATTGCCATGAAGTTGGCAGATCTCGCTCCAGATCAAGTAGAAAAAATGATTGTTCTTGATATTACACCCATCCAGTATCATGAAAATCACCATGCTGAAATCTTTAAAGCTTTATTTAAAGTTCAACAGCTACAACCGAATTCCCGTAATGAAGCCGCTCAAATGATGCGTGATTATATTCAGGAAGAGATGGTGATTCAGTTTCTTTTAAAGTCATTTAATAAAGGGCAGTGGTTATTCAACGTTCAGGCGCTTTTTGATTCTTATGAGGAAATTATTGCTTGGGAAAAAATAGAAAAAAATGAAATACCTGTACTTTTTTTAAGAGGTACGAATTCATCTTATATTTCAAGACCGGAACACTTTGACGCAATTCACGAGCAGTTTGGTCAAGCAAAAATTGAAGTTATTGAAAATGCAGGGCATTGGTTACATGGTGAAAAGACGGCGGATGTATTAACGCACATGCAAAGCTTTATTGATGAAAAATAACAGCAATGAGCAGAAATCTGCTCATTTTTTATGGTAAAGGCAGTGCAGTATTGACTTGTAAGTTACCTTCATTGGTGAGTTGATGAGCCATCTCAGCCGTTTTCTTTAAACCTGGCATGCGATATTCAGTATGTCCATAATCTTGAATAGATTTCCAGCGGCCACCCCACGTTAGTCCGACTGACTCCGCAATTTGACCATAGAGTTGATAGCCTTGCATAGCCCAAGGGTCACGCTCACTAATGATCACTTTCCCATTACGTTTAAAAGCAATATCTGCGGCTAAACCAAACTGGTGATAACTTTGAAAACCTCTGGCACGCGTGATATTGCTATTGGTGGCCAAAGAATTCTGCCGTTCAGGACTCCGGTAACCTTCAAGCAGAACCAGTTCATACCCATGCTGTTCCTGCATCAGTTTAAATACCATTAATAAACGTTGTTTAAAACGAGGATTCATTTTGTGCCATTTGCGATCAGCTTGGTTTAAATTTTGATGATAGCTTAAATGTACATCCTGAATATTTGGATTAAAATTTTGGGCAGAGATTACAGGTTGATGCGTATCATCATTTTCCTGCAAAGCTTGCAGGATTAACCCTTCATCTACTGCTTCTGGTGGTGTCAAAATCTGACCTTCTAAAAGTGCATATATTTGAGGATCAACTTTCTTTAAATAGCGAGCTTCCGACACACTGGCTGCAACAGGCCGGGTCAATGAAAAAATTAAAATACTCATAAACAGTACACAACCGGCAATTAAAATCCACCATTGTTGTAAATGCCAATGGGATTGCAGATATTCCGGAGAACCTGCCAATTTAAATTGATGGATAAATTTTCTCATGGCAATGAGCTGCTTTTTACTTTGTGGTACACATGTTAGTAAAAAGCTTCGTATCTGAAGTCTCAATTCATAGAACTGCATCAGAATCAAAATAAAACTTAGTAAAATAAAGCTGCTGAGAATGATGGAAATCATTGTTCAGCAACCTGATTCAGGCAGATTAATATCAAATTTAGCTTTATGATATTTATCGAATAAGTAGTTTTTTCCTACTTGGAGACGGCGTGTTTTTTTAGTTAAGCCATACATGTTTTTTATCATTTTGAATTTTAAAGTATTGTTTATATTGTCTTTTAAGATTCTAGCTAAGGTAAATGAATCGTGATATAAGCCTGTTCGGTTGGAACACTAATCACATTTTGGTATTGAGTTAAAACCTTTGTCCCTTCACTGGACAGCATATATTTTAGTCCGGCAAAGCTCAGGACTGTAAACAAAAGCAGAAAAACTAAAATCCATACAAAAGGTAATTCACGATGAATAATATGTCTAATCTTGTCGGGTAATGCCGCAAAAGGAGAAAATGGAGTTTTCTTACCTTTTAGATAATCAATCTGTTCTCCGACCTGAGTGATGAACTGGTTTAAAGTATGAATGGACTCAAGCCGGTATTTACCATGAAAACCTAATAGTAGGCAGTAGTGATAAACTTCAAGAGCAGCTAGGCGTTCTTTGTCTTTCTGACGGATTTCTTCTAACTGTTCAAAGAAACGGTAACCTGCCAGTTGGGAACCAAATAGACTTAATTGCAGGGGATCCAGTATCCAGAAATTTTGCAAGTCAAAAAAATACGTATCCTGTTGGGTGACAATAGTTTCATCCAATAAGGCACAATAGGCATACTTGGCATCTTGAATATCTTCTGAAGAAAATTGCAATTTTCGTGCTTGATGCTCAAAGTAATTCAGCATTTCTAGAATCTTTTCACGGAAAGAGGCGGGATGAGCAGGAATATAATGATTTTTCAGTAAAAAGACGATATAAAAACCATCATATAACAAATCGATCAAGTTGGTTGTCGTATTATTTTTTAGAGCTGTCGATGGGTTAAAAAGCTGTCCAGAACCGATCTGTCCATCATCAAATAGAGAAGGTCCAGGACTGGTAGTTGTATTCATCATGGTCCTTATCCTTTCATGACCGCAATTAATTCAATACTGATATCCTGAAATCCGTTCGGGATATAAATACATACTGACTCTGAATCAAGCATACGCTGATACAGCTCATTATTTGCTTCAATTTCAAAATAGCTAACACCAGAACGCACTGGAATTGCAGTAGGTACTTGAACTAAATGCTGGATCGGAATTGCAGGCAGGGCAGCAATCACGCGCTGTTCAACATCCACCGTATTTCCGACTTTAAAACGGATAGGGACATAAGCAATTAAATCTTGTGTAGGCATGACGCTACTTGAAATCGCCAGATAAAGGCGGGTATCTCGAGTAATCTTATCGGTTTCCAAACTTCCTACCCAGTAGGATGGGCGGGTCTCTTTCAATGGAATAGCGATATAACGGTTGGAAATAATCGTATCTAGAAGATCTCTCAGAATAGTATCCAGCTGGCTAAAACTGTTAGATAACTGGTAGTGCTGATATTTAGGTAACTGATCAACCTCATAGCCTGTAGAAAAAGTCAGTAAAGAGCCAGTTAATCTGAGCAACTCACTATATAAACGTTCAGGATGAATGATAGGATATTGTAAAATATGATTTAAGCTGGCATGTGCTGTATTTAAAGCATTGACCAGCCAAAAAGATACAATATCACCAGAGCGGAATTCAATCAGCTTTTGTTCGTTTTCACGATTATTGCTCTGGATAGTTTTGATCTTTGCTCGAATAATATTGAGTGTTCGCTGCAAGCTAAGCAAAAGACTATGATTAGCCTGAATATGTAAAATTGGCGGAATGAATTTATGATCAAAAATAAAATTGCCTGAACTTTGTCTTTTAATCCGTCCCACAGGAAGATAAAGATAGCCATCTATCTGATGTTGAGGTTCCTGACTGATTTCAAAGACTTTTAATTCAGCACGACGTCGCAACAGGGTAATCTCAGCAGTAGTTGCATCAGTAAACAGGTCGTGGGTTGCACTGAGATGTGAGTGATAGCGGCTAGACTGGGCTTGATCGCTATAACTAACATTCTGTTTATTGGGTTGTACCATTGGTAGAGCCAGGTAAATTTGCATTTCTCCCTGTAAGTTTAGAATATCGAGTTGTACCGGTTCAGGTAATAAGTCCTGTGCAGGAGCCTGATAGATTTCTCCATCTTGCCAGATCATTTCCACTTTATTTAAGGCCAGTACTTGCATTCCGAGCTGAGTTTCATCAAATTCAATCGACTGAATCCCATGAGCAAAAGGAGAGGTTGCACGAATGGTATGATTCAGGCGTTGCTCATGATAAGCATCCTGTAACTGAAAATGTTGAGGCCTTAAAAACAGTCCCTCACCCCAAAGTATTTTTTCTGCTTTAAACATTCAGTTTTTACCACTCATTATTTGATTCATTTTTGTCAGAAACGCCTAATAATTCATATAGATGTTCTAAAGGATTTTCATTTTTAATTACTTGGCTCAGCCACTCATGTAAAGGCATATGACTCCATTTAATAGTTTTTTGAAGCATATAACTGACGGGACTGTGCGGCTCATTCATCTGAAAATAATCAGCAATGTCCTGTAAGGCCTTTAGGGCTTGTTCCCGATTGAAAATATGGCTCTGATTATTAAATTGCACAGAAGACTGAAACGGTTGGACAATCTGATTTGCAAGAAGCTGGGCATTTGTTTGAGTATTTGGATTGCTTTCTAAAGAGGGGGCTGCAACTCGAGATAAAGATGCAGAAGAGGACTCTTGTTTATAAATACGCTGAATACTAGACAGAATAGATTCGATTTGGGCATCTGTTGCAGAAAAACTTGGCCCCTCTAGACCAAGTAGACCATCCAGGACAGTCTTGAAACATTGCCATTGATTCTCAATATCCTGCAAATACTGATAGTTTTGCTGCTGTAGCATGTTAGGTGTATTGAAGAGGAGTTGTTTAAATTGTTCCTGATATTGATCAGTTATCTCTAGCTCTTCACTTTCTTCAATCTGTTGTTTACGTTTTATATTCTGCTGATGTAGAAGGTGCTCGTAATCTTTCAGGCTGTAATAAGGCGCCTGATTAACAAGCGGAACCCCTTTGATCAAGCTTGGCAGTTGAGCAATAAACCCTTCTAATAATCCTAAACGTTGGTCCAGATCACCATCTTCAATTTCAGGATGCAAGTGTAACCAGTATTGCATCAGACTACGTTGGCAAAGTTCTAATCCTCGCGCAATTCCTTCAAAACCATATAGATGGCTCCAAGATTCAATCAGCCAGGTATATAAGCGTAGGTCTTTGGTTCTTTCAGACAGTAATTCGATAGTCTTTGTTTCTACAAAATTCCAGTCTGCCTGTTTGGGTTCAGCCTCCCAGTCACCTTGATCCAGTAAGGGATCATCCTGTGTTCTTGCATTTTTAATACTTGAAAATTCATTTGAAAATGAGCAGTCCATCCCACAAGGTTGTTCTATAGAAATTTTTTGCAATAAATATTCAAATTCCAGCGTCATTGTTATTCCTAATGAAGTGTATTTTATCCCAGCAGCTTAAGCTGCATTGTTTTTACTTTTCTTATTAGATCTTTTTGAGGGAGCAGGTGATGAGTCTGTATCCAGATGATAATGAAAATTACCATTTTGAATATCAATATGAATCAGTTTTGGCAGCTGTTTTTCGCTCATAGCAACCAGCAATATTTTTGCCAGATCGGGTAAAACTGTTGCATTTAAAATGTGATCAATATTGCGTGCTCCACTATCGACTTCTGTACAACGACTGAGCAATAATTCAAATACTTCATCACTATAACTAAGTTGAGCTTTATATTGCTGTTGAATTCTTTGGGTTATTTTCTGGAGTTTGTGTTGAATGATCTGGATTAATAGCTCATCCGAAAGAGGATAATAAGGAATAATCCGCATCCGTCCTAAAAAAGCCGGTTTAAATTGTTGGTAAAGACTTGGTTTGAGCTGTTCAATTAATACATCTACACTTGGCCAATCTTGAATTTCCTTATTTAAACAGGTTTGCATAATGGTATTTGAACCCACATTTGACGTAAGTAAAATGGTGGTATTTTTAAAGTCAATCAACCGGCCTTCACTGTCTTCCAGAGTTCCTTTATCAAAAACCTGATAAAATAATTCCTGTACATCCGGATGGGCTTTCTCGATTTCATCCAGAAGGACCACGCTATAAGGATTCCGGCGTACGGCTTCAGTTAATATGCCACCTTGACCATAACCCGCATAGCCCGGAGGTGCACCTTTTAAAGAAGAAATTGTATGAGCTTCTTGATACTCTGACATATTAATAGTGATCAGGTGTGATTCCCCTCCATATAATGCTTGAGCTAGGCTAAGAGCGGTTTCCGTTTTGCCAACACCACTTGGACCTGTGAGTAAAAATACACCCTGAGGCTTATCTGGATCTTCCAAACCAGCTTTAGATGTTTTAATACCTTGAACCAGTTGCTCTAAAGCGTGGTCTTGTCCTATCACACGTTCTGAGAGCTTATTTTGTAAATCAAGAATCTGTAGAATGTCGTCATTCAGCATTTTACCCACAGGAATGCCGGTCCAATCTGAGATAATTTCATTGATAATCTGAGTATTTACACGCTCATAAACCAGAGGGTTATTTGCCTGAATATCTATTAGTTTTTGGCTTAGTTGGGAGGTTTTATTGAGCTGGTCTGATGGTCCAGCCTCAGTTAAGATTTGAATTTCCTGAATAATCTGAAGCTCTTGCTGCCATTGTTTATGTACTTGGTCAATTTCTTGTTCAAAAGCCACTCGCGCAGCTGCAGTATCTAAGACACTGATCGCTTTATCAGGTAATTGACGCCCAGTAATATAGCGATGTGAAGCATGTACGGCGGTACGAATAGCGTCATCATCAATTTTAATTTTAAAATGCTGACTCATCACCGGAACCATAGCTCGCAGCATGTCGATAGCTACTTGCTCTGTTGGTTCTTCAACTTTGATGACCTGAAAGCGACGACTGAGTGCAGCATCCTTTTCAAAATAACGCTTATACTCCGCCCATGTGGTGGCTGCAATTGTGCGTAATTCACCACGTGCCAAAGCAGGTTTTAATAAGTTCGCCGCATCATTCTGACCCGCCTGACCACCAGCACCAATCAGGGTATGAGCTTCGTCAATGAACAGAATAATCGGGTAAGTGGAAGACTGGACTTCAGTAATTACTTGTTTGAGACGATTTTCAAATTCACCTTTGATACTGGCACCCGCTTGTAACAAACCCATATCCAATACATGTAGCTCGACAGTTTTAAGTGCATCCGGGACTTGACCGTTAACAATTTTTAGCGCTAATCCTTCAACTACTGCAGTTTTTCCGACTCCTGGTTCCCCAGTCAGAATCGGGTTGTTTTGACGGCGGCGCATTAAAATATCCAGCATCAACCGGATTTCAAACTCACGCCCAATAACCGGATCAATATTACCCTGACGCGCCTTTGCTGTGAGATTAATTGTGTATTGGTCAAGTGCAGGTGTTTTCTTTATTGTGGTCGAAGAATCTTGTAAAGAATCAGAAGGCTGAACAGGAGCTAGTTGTTCGACACTTTTATGACAGCTGTCCAGAAACTGATGCTTCATGGTATCAATGGGAAACTGGGAAAATAGGGCAGAAGCCCGAAGTGCAATTTGATAAAGCTCTGGTGAGGTTAGGAAAGCCACCAATAAATGGCTGCTTCTAATCACTGGATTCTGATCTGCAGAAGCCAGTAACCACGCTTGTTCCAAAAGCTGAATAATAGGTTTAGCAAAAACAGGGGTACGTGAATTTCCCTTGTTCAGCTGGTGAATGCTGTGTTCCAACTGAGCAATAAGTTGATCTTTAATAATATGATACTTTTCTAATAATATTTTTAAATCATTTAATTCTGGATGTACCAAGAGTTCTAGAAAAAAATGTTCAATTTCAATTTCATAATTTTTTTGCTGGATACAGGTATTGGCTGATTTCTCAAGGCAAAGGCGTGCATGGTCAGAGAGTTTTAAAATTAAAATCTTTAAATTATTCATGAGTTTCTCATTTTTTCATTTCTTGAATACCCAATTTTGTGAATTTCAAAGGGTAATTGTATTTTTCTTGTTATGAACATATTCATATTTCTACTTATATTCAGCCAATATTTAGATAATTTCTAAAATTGATTGAATTAATTTTGGCTCATTCTACTTAAAAATAAAAAAAAGTCTGCATCTTTTATCAAAGTTTTATCTCTTTTTTGAATTTTTCTAAAATTTATACCGTTAATCATTTTTGGCTTGACTTATCTGGGACATTTTTTGTTAAATCCGCCAAACGCTTGTCAAATAAAATAATATTTAGGCATTTAAGAACTATAAAACTACAAGTATAGACTGAGGCTAATTTTGAAAAAGCATATAAATTTCATTACATTACTTATTGCTGGTATGGCATGTTTTTATCTTCCTCAAGCACATGCCACTGAGTTAAAGCGATCATGTATCAAGGCCAATCCAGATGCAGCAGGTGAGATTGACTCTGCTTTGATCGGTTTATACCAGCAACTTTGTGATAAATCTGCGAAAAAAAATATTCTTTTACAGCAGGAATTAAATGTACAAATTGCCAAGCGTTATGTAGAGCTAGGCTCTCCTCTGAAAGCATTAAATTTGGTTAATGAATTACGGCGTCAGCAATATGACAGTCAGGTTTTAACAGATCTGAGTTTTATGGCAGGTGTGGCCATTTCCTCTGATGCCTTGGAACAGATGCGTAGTACTGAAGTACGTGCCTTGAATGAAACCACTTATCCGCAAGCTAAACTGTTGGCTGAAAATATTCAGTTTGCAAAACCTGTCCTTGCTCCAGCGGAATCTAAACCACTACATCCTTTAAACTCTAAAAAAGCAAAGAAACAGGTAAGTACAAACTCAAAAAAAACCATAAATGTCCACAAAAATACCAAACCAAAAACTACTATTAAGACTGCGCCTGCCAAAAAAACAGAAAATATCAGTACTCGTACCCAAACAGTTAGCTCCAATCCATTTGGTTCATTAAAGAATAATTAATAAGGAAAATAACAATGGCCAAGCGTGAAAGCATACAGAAAAAATTACAGCGCATTCGACCACCACGTGTACAGTTGACCTATGATATTGAGATCGGTGATGGTAAGGAAATTAAGGAACTCCCTTTTGTTGTTGGGGTATTAGGAGATTTTTCTGCTTCTTCAGAGCTGGAAAAAACCAAATTAAAAGACAAAAAATTTATTAACGTCGATTTAGAAAATATAAATGAGGTCATGGAGTCACTTGCTCCAAGAGCAAACTTTCAGGTTGAAAACACCTTAACTGAAGCTGGTGGCACCATGGCCATTGACCTGGTATTTAATGGGATGAATGATTTCCGCCCAGAGAACATTGTGCAGCAGATTGAGCCTTTACGTAAGCTGGTAGAGGCGCGTGAACGTTTAACAGATTTACGCAACAAAATCT
Organism: Acinetobacter sp. RF14B; assembly: GCF_006864105.1. NCBI lineage: Bacteria > Pseudomonadati > Pseudomonadota > Gammaproteobacteria > Moraxellales > Moraxellaceae > Acinetobacter > Acinetobacter sp. RF14B. The sequence continues at coordinate 29,359 of NZ_SMTB01000002.1, forward strand.
CTAATAGTGAACGTCTGGAAGACTTATTGGATGATGTGCTTAAAAATACAGACCAGGTACAGAAGATAAGTGTGGAGGCGGGTAATGAATAATTATAATGCTGCAACTGCAATGGATGTTGCATTTGAAGAGCCTTCGCTTTTGGATTCAATCGTTGAGCGTAGTCGAATTGCTCGTACCGAAGAAGAACATGATCGTGCCAAAAGCTTGATAGCTGAGCTAGCAAAAGAAGTCATGGCAGGAACAATTACTATTTCTGAAAATATGACTTTGGCGCTTGATAAACGTATTGCAGAAATTGATATCATGCTTTCAAAACAGCTCAGTAAGATCATGCATCATGAAGCATTTCAAAAAGTTGAGTCGACTTGGCGTGGTTTGTATTATTTCTGCCAAGAAACCCCTTCACATTCTCTTATCAAAATCAGGATGCTAAATACCACTAAAAGAGAGCTGATTAAAGATTTTCAAAGTGCCACTGATTTTGATCAAAGCACCTTGTTTAAGAAAATTTATGAAGAAGAGTATGGTTCGTTTGGTGGGGCACCTTATGCAACACTGATTGGTGATTTTGAATTTGATCGTACTCCTGAAGATATGTACCTGCTGGAACAAATTTCTCATGTGGCTGCATCAGCGCATGCACCATTTATTTCAGCTGCCAGTCCTTCAATGTTTGGCTTGGAATCCTTTACCGATATTGACCGCCCGCGCGATGTATCCAAAATTTTTGAAACAGCAGAGTATGTACAATGGCGTTCGTTCCGTGAAAGTGAAGATGCACGCTACGTTGCACTGACCATTCCACATGTATTGGGTCGTTTACCTTACCATCCACGTGAAGGTACAGTCACTGAGGGCTTCAATTATGTAGAAGAAGTTTCAGGTGACAATCATCAGCAGTATCTGTGGATGAATGCAGCTTACGCATTTGGTACCCGTTTGACCAATGCTTTTGATCTGCATGGCTGGTGTGCGGCTATTCGCGGGGTTGAAGGCGGTGGCCTAGTTGAAGGTTTGCCAGTACACAGTTTCAAGACCCATGACGGTGAAGTTGTTTTTAAATGTCCAACTGAAATTGCCATTACGGATCGTCGTGAAAAAGAACTCAGTGACCTTGGATTTATTCCATTGGTACATTGTAAGAATACGGACTATGCTGCTTTCTTTGGTGCCCAGTCGGTGCAAAAAGCAAGAAAATATGACAATGATATTGCCAATGCTAACTCAGCTTTATCAGGTCAAATTCAATATATTATGGCAGTTTCACGAATTGCACATTATTTAAAAGCCATGATGCGAGATAAAGTGGGTAGCTTTGCCTCAGCCGGTAATGTTGAAGCTTTTTTAAATGATTGGTTATCTCAGTATATTTTATTAGATGACGGCGCTTCCCAAGAGGCAAAAGCGCAATATCCACTTCGTGAGGCTTCAATCAAAGTTGTAGAAAATCCAGCTGAACCTGGTCACTACAAGTCTGTGGTGTTTTTAAGACCACATTTTCAGTTAGATGAGCTCTCTGTATCACTTAGGCTGGTCACTGAATTGCCGCAATCAAGTCAATAAGATTTAAAATTGTGGAATAACTATAAGCACTTATAATAAAAGGAAAATCATTAAAATGAAAGATATTTACGTCCAGTTCCGTGGCAAGTATAAAGTTGATGGTGAATCACGTGATTCTGAACATAAAAGCTGGTTAGAAGTGAATTCATGGGCACACCATATCCGTCAGCCAAAATCTGCGACTTCTTCCAGTGTAGGGGGGCATACTGCAGAACGTGTTGAACATTCTGATATGGTCTTTATTAAAGACCTGGATGCAACCAGTCCGAAACTCTGGGAAGCGTGCTCTGCTGGTTATACCTTTGATGAGGTGCAAATTGACTTTTATCGTGCAAATGGTGATAAGCGCATCAAATATTTGCAGATTAAACTCAAGCATGTGCTGGTGTCTCAGGTCACTCCAAATGTGAATCAGGAGGGGGTACCAACTGAAACCTTTGGTCTGAAATATGCTGCAGTCGAGTGGACTTATAACCAGCAAGACATTAATGGTTCACAAAAAGGTGCAGTCACTAAAAAATGGTCATTGTCGAATAATACCGCTTCTTACGCGGCTTAATTTACATGCCCCGAATAAAGGTGGGTACTTACCTGCCTTTATCTCTATCTATAGCAATATTAAATGATAAGAATATGAATTTGGATCGACTTTATCCCTATGGATTTAGAAGCAGTTTATTTGAGCGTTTATTGCCTGCAGATGATCAAGTTAGATCAGGTTTGTCTATACAGGAATTAAGACAATCTATAGCGCAGGACCTCGAAGATCTTTTAAATAACCGGATGACGCATCTGGGGCAATCTGCTGAGTATTATTCAGAGATTAAAAGCTCTATTCTGCAATTCGGCATTATTGATTTTGTTGGTCTATCAACTGCGAATCCTATGGATCGTGACAAAATCTGTCATTCTATTGCGCAATCGATTAGTGCACATGAACCGCGTTTAAAACAGGTCAAGGTAGAGATGCTGATGAATGAAAATAATATGAGCAGCCTATACTTAACTATTTCTGCTTACTTAAATATTTCACCTTTATATGAAACAGTCATGTTTGATGCGCTTCTCAAACCGACTACACAACAATATGTTATTTTGGCTCGAAAATAAGCAGGTTGCATGTGATTGAAGATTTATTACCCTATTATGAAAAGCAATTACAGGAATTTGGCCGACAATCACGAGAATTTGCCAACAAATATCCAAAAATTGCTCAACGCCTTGCTTTAAATCAAGAACATATTGATGATCCACATATTGAACGGTTGATTCAGGCATTTTCATTGATTTCGGCACGTATTGATAAAAAGCTGAATGATAGTTATGAGATATTTACCCGTTCGATTTTTGAGATCATGTTTCCTCAATATCTAAAAACTTTTCCTGCCTGTTCAATCATCAGTTTTGAAGATACAAATAAAATTAAAAGCTTAAAAGAAGTACATGTAGTTGCAAAAAATACGGTTCTGAAAGCGCGAAGTATTCGTGGCGTGCAATGTGAATATCGTACGGTAAATAGTGTCACGCTATTACCCATACATTTGAAGGAGGTCAACTTTAAAACACATCCTTCTGCCTATATACATCTGAATCGTAATGCAACGTTGATTTTGAAGTTTGAAGTTTTTAACCAGCAGCATCAATTATTATCCCAACACAAATTACCTTTATATCTGGATGCTATTTCTAATTTTCCCTTGCAGCTTCTAGATACGATTTTTAAGTCGGACACCCAGTTTTCTTTCAAATATCAAGCTTATGAAACCAATATTTCTAATCCGTTCGAGGTCATGGGCTTTGCTGAAGAAGACAGTCTTCTTCCTGTCGATCAGCATACACATCAAGCCTATCGTTTGTTGACTGAATATTTCTGTTTTCCTGAAAAATTCAATTTCTTAAATATCAATCTGGATTTTTTAAAAGCTGTAACTGAGGCTCCAACAGAGTTTGAGTTGAAAATTCATTTTAAAGCCAACTTGAATGATCAGGCGGCTATCCATAATTATGCAGAATTAAACAGTGCAAATTTTAAACTCTTTGCCACACCAGTCGTTAATCTGTTTGAAAAACAGGCTGAACCACAAAAAATTGATCATCAATGCCTCGAATATCCTCTGATAAGTGATGTCCACCATCCTGAGTATTTTCAGATTTATGGTGTGACCGAGATGCATCTTTTACGGGAAACCATTGATAAAAAACAGCTATATTTTCCAATCTTGCCATTTTTTGCAATGAGTCATTATCACCAAAATGACCAGCAGTTTTTTTATCAGCTTTCACCCACAGCCGATCAAAACAATCCTATAGACTTTAAATATTCGATTATTTCCAAACATTTAAAGCCAGGAGCCTTTACTTCTGACTTTATCAGTACCCGTTTACTCTGTACCAATCGAGACCTGCCTTTTGAAAGTTATGATCAAGGACAAAACAGCCTGTCATTAAATGAAAATCATCTGGTGCGTAAAGCTCGACTATTAAAACGGCCGAACTTACCCTATCGTTTTCAGCAGAAACAGCTCGAACAATGGCGGATCATTTCGCATTTATCTTTAAATAATTTATCCCTGATAAAAGGGGATGTGGTTAGTCATCTTAAAGAATTACTTGAACTTTATAACTTGCCACAATCTAAAGAAAATCAGCTCATTATTAACACAATTCAGTCAATTAAATTTTCATTGGGGCAGAAACTGATGAGCCATCAGCCATTCCCACTATTTATTCGAGGCATTAAAGCTGAAATCCAGCTGGATAGCCAAGTTTTCCGGGGGGCAAGTGTCTATATCTTTGCTCAGATTTTAAACCATATTTTTAACTTAAAAGTTCAGATGAATAGTTATGTCGAGATGACGGTACTGGATTCAGAATCAAAACAGGAGTTATACCAATGCATACAAAACGTTGGTGGCAAGAAACTTCTGTAATTGATCAGCTGTATCAACAGCCAACTGCATTTGAACTGATTCAGGCAACCCGTCTATTTCGGCATGCGCCCGAACAGTCAAAACAGCAGAAATGGAGTAATAGCTTTTATTTTTTGAGCTCATTAAGTCTGAACTTTCCAGCTTCTGAGATCGAGTCAGCTCATCTGCAAGATGGTCGGATCCAGATCACCAATTTGATGGTCGGATTGACCGGAATACAGGGGGTATTGCCTTATACCTATACCTATAAAGTCAGACATGCTGCACGACAACAGCGTGAACAAAGCTTACATTTTTTAGGATTGTTTAATCATAAGCTGACTACCCAATATATAGATGCCTGCCTGAATTATCATTTGCCAGTTCGTTATGAAATTGAACAGGATAATTATTACCTGAAAATTTTACATGCCTTAACAGGGTATGTAACAGAGCAGCAAGATCAACGGCACATAGATGATTATTTTGCTGAATTTTCCGGTTTAATGCAGGGGCAGAACAATAGTAAATATGCTTTAAAAACCATTCTGTCTTGCATTTTTCAGTTTGATTTTGAGATTAATCAACTTATTTCGGAGCAGTTCCAGCTGGATGAGCAACAAAAAAGTCATTTAAGCCAATCCCGGCCTACTTTATTGGGTATAAATAGTTTTTGTGGCGAAAAAGTGACACAAGTTGATGAAAAAATTGAAATTATTATTGGGCCTTTAGGACGGCTGGATTATTTTAAATTTTTGTCTCAAGGGGAATATAGCCTTAAATTACAACAAATCATCAGTACTTGGTGTAGTCCTACCTTACAGGTCAGTCTCCGTTTGATTCTGGATAAAGAACAGCTTTCCTCTATCCAGCTTGGAAAGGGCTGTTCAATGACCCTGGGTGAAGGGGCGTTACTCATGCCCAGACAGGATGTACATAATGCCGATACCTTTTATCATTTAAAGGGGAGCATGACATGATTAAACTCATCATCTCTGCTTTCTTGGCTATAGCTGTGTCAATAAGTACGGTTGTTATTTATTACTGGAGAGACAGCCATTATGATCCCTCACAAATGGATCTGGTCGGGATGTTTATCTTACTGCCATTTGTCATTTGCATACTGATTTTGAGTCCCTACTTTATTTATAAAACGATTCAATACTATCGAAACGAAAAGTTGCAGCAGCAAAAAAATCAAGAATTTACTGCTTTAAAAAATGATAAAAAGCAACAGGATAAAAGCAAAAATGAGCAGGATGTTGAGCATCATCGTTTAAATATTTTATCCAGCGCTGCCTGGCATTGTTTTGGGGAAAATGAAGAAATACTACAGTCGATGACACAATTTAAAAGCCCTGAACTGGATTTTCAGCTGACTAACAATTTTGGGTTGCCACTTTTATCCTATCGTATTGCCGAGCTGGACCAATGGCTAGAAAAAGCCGATTTAGATGAAGAAAAGTTATTTTCCAATACACGGGAACGGCGTATACAACAATTAATTCAACAACAACTACAAAAGCATGCGCATAGCATGCATGCAATTGCACAACAATTAAAGCGCTCAGCACTGTTTTATGATAATGAATTTGCCTATCAATATCGTATGCATCCCGGCTGGAATCCAGAGAATCAGTATGACTATAAAGTAGAAAATGATGATCTTTTAAAGCAGGAAATTGTTGAGGAGGTCGCTCAGTTAAATCGCTTAAATATTCATATATTAATCGCCGAAAGTTTAGTGCATTCTTGGGATGATCAAGCATATCAAGCCCAGCTTTTGCAGCAATTAGAACATGACTATGCCTTCTTGATCGACCATGTTCATATTGAATTCCATTTTCTTGCCAGGCAGAGTGCTTATGCTGCCTGTATGACACTTTTGCAAGATATTGCACAGCAGTCTGAGGAAGCAAGTCTGATCATTATGGCGGATTCCGAGATTGATCAGGAATGGGTGGATGAAAATTTCTGGCAGCATGAGCAATATATAGCTTCAGAATATGCAGCCAGTTGGTGCTTAACTGCCGAGCAGGTAGCTCTAGAAGAAATAACAGCAGTACAAATTTTAAAAATGAGTCATCATGTCAAAAAATTAGAAAAAGATTTAATCGGGCAACAGCTGGACCTGTCTGCTCAACTGGAAACAGAACAGGCTTTTGTGCTGTTATTAGATGAGGCGAAAAAATCAAAGAGTCTTCAACAGTTACAGCAAAACTTTAATCCGGTTGGAATTTCTTCTGAGTATTTTATTTATATTCAGTCTTTTATAGGAAATACACAATGTTTTGGACATGTTTTAGGATTAATGCTGCTCACACAAATGCGGGACAATGTTATTACAATGGCTTATAGCCTGGAGCAGCCACATACCTATATCTATTGTGAGAATAAAAATCCGGAACATGCTGAAACACTACCCTTAATTGCATAACGACTTAAAAATATAGAAAAATTAGAGATTATAGTGAATACATTAATTTATACGTTCCTTGGTTATGTCTGGCAATATGTCACTCATCCTAAAGCCATCATGGCCCTGTCTTTCTTTGTTGTGCTTATCTCAATGATGAATACGGTCTCTGATCAGGTGTTCTGGAGTTTGGCGGCTGTGTATATTGCTGTTTTGATGGGTTGGGGGATTTATGAGCTGATTCAACATTATCGTCATGGCAAAAAGGGCAAAGAACTTGCTGAAGCGATCTCCAGACAGGCTGAGGCTGATCATAAATATAAAAATAAAGAGGAGTTACAGCTGCTTAACCAGCAAATGAAACAGTCGATCCAACTCTTGCGTAAATCCAGGCTGGGTGATCAAAAAGGCAATGCAGCGCTTTACGGATTACCCTGGTATATGGTGATCGGGAATCCGGCGGCAGGAAAAAGTTCGGCCATTTATCATTCCGGATTGAATTTTCCATTTGAAGATGCGCACCTTAAAACGGTATCTGCAAGTTTAAGTGGCACACGAAACTGTGACTGGTTTTTCTCCACCGAAGGGGTGTTGCTGGATACGGCGGGACGTTATTCGGTTTACAGTGAAGATCATTCTGAATGGTTGGGCTTTTTAAATATTTTAAAAAAGAACCGTTCCAAAGCTCCGATTAATGGTCTGATTGTCATTGTCAGTATTGCCGAGTTGGTGAGCCAGAGCCCGGAAAAATCCATTCAACTGGCAAAAAATCTGCGGAACCGGATTCAGGATTTGACGGAGCGACTGGAGGTCGTGACGCCTGTGTACCTTATCTTTTCTAAAATGGATTTGATTGCCGGATTTACAGAGTTTTTTGATTGTTATAACGAGCATGAGTTTGATCAGATTTGGGGGGCTACTTTGGCCTATGACACTCAATCTAGTGAAAATGCCGCTCAGCTATTTGAAAAGCATTATAGTATCTTATATGACGGTTTGAAGAATGTGAGTCACACCCATTTATCACGGCGGCATTCCCAGTATATTTCACCGAGTGTCATGACCTTTCCGCTAGAGTTTAAAAGTCTAAAATCGGTATTAAGAACTTTCATTTCAGCACTTTTTCAGGAAAATCCTTACCAGTTTAAACCGGTATTTCGTGGTTTTTATTTTACCAGCGCTTTACAGGAAGGGCTGATTGAAAGTCCTAAAACTGAACAGATTGCTGAAGATTTCCATCTGATTCAAAGCCAAGAAGACGAGTTTGGCTTACCCACACGATCAATTTCCCAAGATCATGGGTATTTCTTAAAAAACCTGTTTTCGGAAGTTATTTTAAAAGATAAAAACCTGGCCAGGCAGCAGATCAATCCTTTGCGGAAACGTCAGCGTTTTATCAGTTTTATAGGCTCTTTATTGTCGGTAGCCATCGTTTTGAGTCTGTGGATCTGGTCATATCGTAATAATCAGCAATTAATTAACGAAATTCAGGCGGATCTGAATAAAGTTGTGCAAATGCAGCAACATCATGGGCCTGAACTCTCGACACAGCTGGATGCTTTACTCATTTTGCAAAATCATCTACAACAACTGGATCATTATGAACAGGATCGTCCATTAAAATACAGTTTTGGCCTGTATCAAGGCAACCAGATCAGGGAACAACTCGAAAAAGAATATCTCAAAGGAGTAGATTTACTGGTATTGCAACCGACACAGCAAAATATTGCCCAATATTTGCAGCAACTTAAATTCAATAAAGAGAACCTGAAAGCCAACTATATTAATGTATCGAGACAACAGAATGCTCAAGCCAAACAGGTAATCACTGAGCCTTCCGAGCAAAATCCTCAAGATGCTTATAACGCGCTCAAAACCTATTTGATGTTGAGTAACCGTCAGTATATTGAGGCGGGGCATCTGAGTAATCAGGTGACACGTTTTTGGCGCTTATGGTTAGAGAACCATCGTGGTGAAATGCCGCGTACTGAAATGATCCAAAAGGCTGAGCAGGTCTTAAGCTATGCCATGACTTTAACGCATCGTTCATATTTTCCTCAATTAAATTCTGATGCGATGCTGGTTGAGCAAAGCCGGCAGATTTTAACAGCTGTCACGACGGGCGTCTCGGCACGGGATCGGGTCTATAATGAAATTAAAATGCGAGCTTCTGTACGTTTTCCTGCTCTGACCCTCAAGCACATTCTGGATGATGAGACTCAATCAGTCATGTTGAGTAGCTATGCGGTGCCTGGCCTTTATAGCTATCAGGCGTGGAATGAATATGTTCAACCTGCAATTGAAAAAGCAGCACAAAATCCAACAGAGAGCAAGGATTGGGTCCTGAATGTATCTAAATCTGATGATCTCAGTTTCAGCGGTAGCCCGGAACAGATCCGTAAACAGCTAACCGATATGTACAAACAGGAATATATTGTCGAATGGCGCAAATTTCTCAGTGGGATTCATTATGCAAAAGCAGCAGATATGAACCAGCAGATCCGGCAGATGGATGTCCTGGGAGAAAACGAACACTCGCCTATCAGAAAGCTATTACAACGTGCGGCTAAGGAAACCAGTTGGGATAATCCCGTAGTACAGGCGGAGCTGGCCATACCGCAAAAAGGCTTTATGGCCTGGTTTAAACGTAAAGTTTTAAGACGTGATGAAGTTCATTTAGCTCAAAACTCAGGCTCTCTTTTGTCTCAAGGCATGATTGCCAAAGATTTTCAGGTACTGTATCAGATTGTTCGTCAGCGGGATGATTTACAAAACAAATCCTTGCTGGATGAATACCTTCAATCCGTGGGTAAAATGCGCAGCCAGTTTAATGATCTGAAAAGCTCTGGAGATATAGGTCCTGCAAGTATGGCTTTACTTCGTCAAACTATTCACGAGCAGAATTCTATCTTTAATACGAGCCAGAAGTTTGTGAGTGAAAAAATGTTGGCCGGCAGTCAGAAGCTTGATCAGAAAACACTGCAAAAGATTTTAGTCGCTCCACTCACGCAGGCATTTTCAAGCTTGATTCCACCAGCACAGGCAGAAATTAACAAACTCTGGCAAATACAGGCTTATCAGCCATTTACTAGCAGTATGGCACACAAATATCCATTTAATAGTCAGGCCAGCTTACAGGCCACTACGGCAGAAATTAACCAGATTTTTGGTGAAAATGGCAGTATTGCACGCTTTGTCAAAGAATATCTGGATCCTATTGTGATTCGTCGCGGCTATCATCTGACCACTAAGACCTGGCAGGATTTGGGAGTAGGTTTGCATCCTGCTTTTGTTTCAAATTTCCAGAATTATCTTGCTCCGGTGCATGGGGTCGCTACAGGAGAGTTAAATCAGACTTCAAATAACATGGCTGCCAATCAGTCAAATTTCCAGTTTTTCCCTCTAGAAAATCCTAATCTGTTGTCCTATAGCATTGAGATTGATGGACAACGGATGTTGTTTGAAAATGGGATACAACAATGGGTGAATTTTATTTGGCCGAATCCGGGTACTATTCCGGGCGCACGAATTACTGTGGTTGATCTAGAAGGGAAGATACATACTATTTTTGATGAGCCAGGTGAATATGGGATTAACCGTCTGATTGATTCTGCAGAGCGCCAGCAAAAAGGAAATATTTTTGAAATGCTATGGCAGAGCAAAGAGCAGCCGAACTTGGCGATAAAAGTAAATTTTCGTCTGGTGAGCGGAGATACGGCGAGTTCTATAGGAGGTCGTGCCAGTTATAACAATTTGCAACTGGTTGATCAGGTCATGTCCAACAAAGCGGTGCGAGTGATTGCTGCGCAGTCTGCAACCAGCAATGAACAGACCGCTTCTGCTTTGGCAACTGGAAAAGCAGGGGATACTGCGCCATGAAGAGCATCCATTTATTGAGAAAAAATAGTGAGGATGGTTGGTATGTATAAATTATCAACTCAGCCTTTCTATTATGGAAAATGTCCAGCACATGGCGACTTCTTGAAATCGCAAGGTCACCCTCACTTAATTCAGTCTTTAGATCGCTGGATTAGTGAAGCACTGGAATACGCGATGCAGTCTAAAAACTTCAAGCAGCATTATAGCGATTTGCCGTCTCTGGATTTTTTTCTGGTAAATCTACAGGAATCGCAGCTTTTGGTAGCCCACCTGATCAGTAGTGAAGATTATTCAGGTCGCTATTTTCCGATGGTACTTGGACATATCATTGAAATGGATCAGCCTCATGAAAATATGATTTATTTGCCATATCGCTTTAAGCCCATCTTGATTGATCTTTATCAGCGTAATCGGGTCATACGCTCAATTCGTAATCCGGATATTTTATTGGATAAGTTGAGTAAGCTAGCTGATCGGAGTCCTGTGTATAGCCAAGAAGATGTACAAAGTTTTTATAATAATCAGACCTTGAACACGCTGGCCAAACTTATGGATTTGGCGGTGTATGAGTTGGTGCAAACCCTGATTGCACTTGGCCTATTACTCCAGCCTGTTATTCAATATGGAGCAAAACGCTTAAATAAAATTTTGATTTTACCGCTTCATAATATGAGTTATAGCTATGAAATTGCTGCCTTTTGGGTCCATTTAATTGGCCTGTTTATGCAGCAACAGCATAATCAACTCTTTATTGGATTATTGCATGCTGAACAACCCGTTTTATTATGTGGCTTTCAAGGTGCAGATAGTACGGTTCTGGGAGATATCCTTAGGCAAAATATACAAAGCCAGCATTGGGTTTCTTTAGTTAAAGCCGAATGGATTGAGCCATATTTAGAACAGAATGCAGGACTAGCAGCATTAGAACAAAATTTAAATCAGCAGCGGATGAGTCTCGAACATACGATTCAAGTTTTTAAACAAGCATTTATTGATGAATAACATGAATAAAATTAAACATACAAATCAAATTAAATTTTTCATAGCTGTCATAGGATTGAGCCTAAGCTTTAGTATCTGTGCTCAGCCAATTGTGATTGAGGGTGTAGTACCGAATGAAAAAATGAAAACAGACATTTTGACTAGGGCTTATATGACTTATGGACAACCAAATGTTATTGACCGAATTCAGATTCGTCAGGTTACAGCTCCTAGTGACTGGTCAAACACCGTAACCAAGGTGATTAATGAGGATCTTAAAAGAGTTAAAAAGGGCAATTTGACCATTAAAGGCACTGATATTCGACTGACTGGCAAGGTTGATCATTCTGATGAAATTCACCTGACCACCGCAAAATTCCAGGGTTTAACTCCAGAAAACTATCATTTAAATACAGCGCTTTCTATCAATCAGACTGAGCAGAAAATAATTGATGCAGCTTTAAAAAACCGAATTATTGAGTTTGAATCGGGAAGTGCAATCTTGGCAACTTCTAGTACACAAATTTTAGACGAAATGGTGGTTGCATTAAATAAAGCGGGAGCTAAGAAAGTTCGGATCATTGGACATACCGACAGTTCAGGAGATGTCAATAAAAATATTATCCTCAGCCAGCAACGCGCTGAGACTGTCAAAAAATATCTTATTGCTAAAAATATTCCTGAACATTCATTAAGTACTGAAGGTTTGGGAGCGAGTAAACCTGTTGCTGATAATGCAACGCCTGAAGGTCGTAAGAAAAACCGTAGAATTGAGTTTGAAGTTTTATGAAAATATCAGTACTCGTCTAAAATTAAAGAAGGCCTAACTAAGTCTAAAAAATCGGTGACGTATAAAGTATAAGCGGCACAGGTAAATTGGCTGACCAGTAAATTATTTATAAACAAATATTTGATTTATTTAATTTCGTATAATGTATATTATGTTAAATAGAATATCTAAGACTGTGGCCTACGCAACCTCAGTGGTTACCACAGCTCAGCAACGTGAATCTGCAACTCTATATTCACGTTGCTGAGTATTCCCAGTGACATAATATATACGTTACGCTAAAGTTTAGTGCGCTTGTACATTCTAAAAACCTCACCATTTAAGCAACTACCTCCCCACCGACATGATGATAAGCACGATTGAAATAAACCAAGCTTTGATCATTTTGACTTTGTTGAATCGCGACAATACGACACATAAAAATAGTATGCGTTCCGACTTCTTGAGTCTGATCGATTTCACAATCAAAACTAACCAGAGCATCTTCCAGGACAGGTGCACCCGTTTCTAATTCTAGCCAGGTTCCATGTTTAAACCGTTCTTCTGAACTCATTTTGGATGAAAAGACCTTGGAAATATGCTTATGTTGTGCGCCCAACACATTCACAGTTAAAATTTTATTTTCTATAAAGTGTGCATGAGACCTAGAGGCTTTATTCATGCAGACCAGCAAGCTTGGCGGTGTATCCGTGACACTACATACCGCAGATGCAGTAAAGCCATGAGAACCAGATGCTCCTGCTGTGGTCACAATATTGACCGCACTTGTTAACAAAGACATGGCATTTCTAAAGTCAGTTGAGTCAATCATCACTTGTTCCAAAATTAAATCGGCATTTTTCTTAAGATAGAGCTTTTTTGATACCACGGCGTCGGCAGATCAGCTGAATGTATTTGGGTTAACATGCTATTTCATCTGGATTGCGCTTATCGGTCTGATCAGAAATACCCAATCAAACCGAAGTAGATCTTTCTTGACGCATCATGCAATCAATAAAAACTAAGCTGTTAGCCCTTTACGAACAATTTCCGCGCCAGCATTTAAAGCATTCAACTTGCCTATTGCGACTTGGCGAGACAACGGCGCCATACCACAATTGGTTGAAGGATAAAGCTTGTCAGCATCAACAAAATGCAGTGCTTTACATAAGGTCTCAGCAACTTCTTCTGGGGTTTCAATTCTATTGGTTGCTACATCAATTGCACCAATCATCACCTTTTTTCCGCGAATCAGCTCAATCAGATCCATCGGAACATGAGAATGTTGACATTCTAAAGACACGATATCGATCTTGGATTTTTGCAGTTTGGGAAAGACAGCCTCATATTGTCGCCATTCTGAGCCTAAAGTCTTTTTCCAGTCGGTATTGGCTTTAATACCATAGCCATAGCAAATGTGTACGGCGGTTTCACACTTCAGGCCTTCAAGGGCTCTTTCCAGGGTAGCAACGCCCCAATCATTCACTTCATCAAAAAACACGTTAAATGCCGGTTCATCAAACTGGATAATATCAACACCGGCAGCTTCTAATTCTCTTGCTTCCTGATTAAGAATTTTGGCAAATTCCCAGGCAAGTTTTTCACGGCTTTTGTAGTGACCATCATAGAGGGTGTCAATCATGGTCATTGGCCCAGGCAATGCCCATTTAATTGGCCGACTGGTCAGAGAGCGTAAAAATTTAGCATCTTCCACAAAAACCGGTTTTTGACGAGATACTGCTCCTACCACTGAAGGTACACTTGCATCATAGCGATTACGGATTCGGACTGTCTCACGCTTTTCAAAGTCAACGCCGTCGAGGTGCTCGATAAAGGTAGTAACAAAATGTTGGCGAGTTTGTTCACCATCACTGACAATATCAAGACCTGCATGAACTTGTTCTAGTAATGATAAACGTAAGGCATCTTGTTTGCCTTCAATCAGTTGATCTTCCTGTAGTTTCCACGGTGACCAAAGTTTTTCCGGTTCTGCCAGCCAGGAAGGTTTTGGCAAACTGCCAGCCGTTGAGGTTGGTAATAGACGTTTCATCATTAATCTTCTTTTATTGTTTAGTGAATCAAGTAGTGAGTGGTTTTAAGCCGAGTAGCTTTTTGCCCATTGTTCAAGGATATTCTGATAGGGCTTGATGAACTGCTCTTCTGTAAATCGGCCCTGCTTCAGCGCTAACTGGCTACGCTCCTCGCGGTCATAGACAATCTGCGTGAGTGAATAGTCCTGATATTTCAAGCTTGGCTGATAACATTTCCCTGCAACAGAATTAGCATTGTAAATTTCAGGCCGGTAAATTTTCTGGAAGGTTTCCATTGTACTAATGGCACTAATCAACTCCAGATTCGTGTAATCACTCAGTAAATCTCCACTAAAATAAAAAGCCAAAGGCGCCACGCTGTTGGATGGCATAAAGTAGCGAACCTCTAAGCCCATTTTTTTGAAATATTCATCGGTTAATGAATATTCATCTTGCTGGTATTCCACCCCTAATACAGGATGCTGGTTTTCAGTCCGCTGATAGGTCTTGCTACTTGAGACACTGAGACATATCACCGGTGCTTTATTAAACTTTACTTTATAGGCCTCAGAGTTGACCAAATATTTAAACAGCTTGCCATGTAATTCGCCAAAATGATCTGGAGTACTGCGTACTGACTGCTTCTTGCTATGTTCTAATAGCAATACGCTAAAGTCATAATCCCGTACATAAGAGGAAAAGCTGTTTCCAACCATGCCATCAATGCGCTGGTTCTTGTGATGATCAATAATGGTCGTCTTCAACATTTCAATGACTGGGAACGCCTTCCCCTTGCCTTCAATATCCATATCCGCAGAAATGATTTCAACTTCAACTGAATAACGATCTGCCTGAGGATTATCCCAATGAGCCAAGTCATTGAAACGATTGTTGATCATCGCCAGGGTTTTACGCAGGTTCTCCTGACGACTCTCTCCTCTTGCCAGATTTGCAAAGTTGGTGGTAAGACGCGTACTGTCTGAAGGATGATAATTTTCATCAAAACGAATGCTTTTAATCGAACATGCAAACTCTTTATTCATGATGATCCGGTGCCCTAATTTCTAAGATAAATCTGAATTTCTTGATAAGGTAATTTATACTTGAATCGCATCATGAATAAAAATGATTTTATTTAAGCCGAAAGTGAAATTAATTCACTATTGGTAGTTTTGTCGCAATGCGCCATGAGTCAGTTTCTAAAGTCTGATCTTATTAAATTTATAAAATGGGTGCATTTCATCTCAATAGACAGGTCTAGATAAATTTGTTTATTTTTCAGCTTAATAAATATATAAAAATGATAAAATACAATAGCTAATATCAAATAAAGTTAAAGGAAAGTTTAAAAACCGGTTTAGAGAAATGAATTTTTATAGCTCTAAATTGAATGCTGTATCGGACTTAAACATGTCTCTTTAGAATATTTATATTCTGTTTCTGAGTAACGTTCCTAAAGATCTTGTCTAACTCACAAAATTACCAAAAATGAATATATCTCATCTTTAAGTTAAAAAATATCAGGATACTCATCTTGTTGCCTTTATCAAAATCGCTCGAATAAGAGTGAGACATGTCCTGTCCTCCTTCTACTCTACGCATTTACTGTTAAATCATAAGGCCCTCGATGTAAGGGAATGGCTAAATCCCAAATCTCAGGGAAGATAAAACCGGAATTTATTTTTGCAGAAAATAACACCAATTTTCAAATGCTCTGCTGTATCAGATAAATGTCGATGATTCAGATTTTAGATAAAAATCAACAGTTTATTGAAGTGGTAGGTGTTTGGTAGGTGGGATTCTTCCGGACTTGACTGCATACTTCATCGACGATAAAAAGTGTCAACAATTGAATAATGGTAAAAGGAGTTGCCCCATGGCTTTTAAAAATCTTGCAGATAAAACCAATGGTTTTTATATTCCCTGTGTTTCACTTTTTGGTCCTGGCTGTGCCAAAGAAGTGGGAAGCAGAGCACAAAATTTAGGCGCAAAGAAAGCCCTGATTGTGACAGATGCCGGTCTGTTTAAATTTGGTGTTGCCGATACGATTGCTGCTTATTTAAAAGAAGCTAACGTCGACTGTCATATTTTCCCGGGTGCAGAACCGAACCCTACCGATATTAACGTACATAAAGGGGTACAAGCCTATCACGAGAATGCTTGTGATTTTATTGTGTCTTTAGGTGGTGGTTCATCACATGACTGTGCCAAAGGTATTGGGCTGGTGACTGCGGGCGGCGGCCATATCCGTGATTATGAGGGTATTGATAAAAGCACAGTGCCTATGACACCGCTGATTGCGATCAATACTACAGCAGGTACTGCCTCTGAAATGACACGTTTCTGTATTATTACCAATACAGAGACTCATGTAAAAATGGCTATTGTCGATTGGCGCTGTACTCCGCTAATTGCGATTGATGACCCGAAGCTGATGATTGCCAAACCGGCCAGCTTAACTGCTGCTACCGGAATGGATGCCTTGACTCATGCAGTTGAAGCGTATGTTTCTACGGACGCCAATCCTATTACCGACGCCTGTGCAGAAAAAGCTATCAGCATGATTAGCCAATGGCTCAGCCCTGCGGTTGCCAATGGTGAAAACCTGGAAGCGCGTGATGCTATGAGCTATGCACAATATCTGGCAGGAATGGCTTTTAACAACGCTTCGCTAGGTTATGTACATGCGATGGCGCATCAGCTTGGCGGTTTCTATAACTTGCCGCATGGTGTATGTAATGCAATCTTACTTCCACATGTATGTGAATTTAACCTGATTGCCTGCCCTGACCGTTATGCCAAAATTGCCCAGTTAATGGGCGTGAATATTGAAGGCTTGACCGTCAATGAAGCCGCTTATGAAGCGATCGATGCGATTCGTCAACTTTCAGCTTCAATTGGTATTCCAACTGGCTTAGCTGAATTATCTGTGAAGGAAGCTGATCTGGCAATCATGGCTGAAAATGCGCAAAAAGATGCCTGTATGCTGACCAATCCACGTAAAGCAACCCATGCGCAAGTGGTAGAAATTTTTAAAGCTGCAATGTAATCCTCAATGTAAGCCCTCTCTCCCATTTAGTTATTGGCTTACATTTTTAGCAACTGCTGTTTAACGTATTTTTTAGAAAATAGGTTAGACGGTAGTTGCTTTTTTTTACTCTTACAATTGGGGGGAATTCTGGTTCGTCAGCAGGATAAGGGAGAAAGTCTTAATAAATGAATATAAGACTGTCCGACGGCGCCCTCAAGGCACTATAGCAACCTGATCCATAAGATTCAGAAGATAAACCAGCCATTTAAAAAACTTTAATGATCTGCCTAGTACGCAAGCTTGATCAATTAAGCTTATCATCGCCGTCTTAACTATCTTTATATTTTAATAGGGTTTGATATACGGGATTCGTTTTGGGCATCAGCTCAATCAAACGTTCGACAGCATCAATCGCCTCGGGGAAGCGCGCTACATGTTTCAGTAATACATCGGTTTCATTGGCTTTAAAAACGGCATCACTTAAGCGAGACTCCAGACAATCGCGCCATGCACATAAAAAAGGACTTTCTGTTTTAGCCAAAAACACTCCGCTACACAGTTTTAAGGCAGAATCGATATATCCTGCATCTAAAGCCTGCTCTGTCAGCAAAAAGTCAGCCTCGACATGGGCCAATAAACGGTACGGTCTTGAACCCAGCATTCCTCCAAGCACATCACGTAATTGCGACATTTCTGCCTTTAATGTGCCCATACTGACTTTACGCTCACCATATAAAGCCTGGTGCAGACTGTCCAGACTTAGACCTTGTGGGCATAAAGCCAGAATGGTCAGGATTTCAATCTGGCGTGGAGTCAGTACCAAAACCTTACCATTGAACAGTACTTGCGGCACAGAAAAAGCACGAATATAGAGTTGCTGCTTTTGATGTTCCAGTAAAGCTGATTGAATAATGGAGGCACAGCGTTCCGCAGCCAGCAGTCCCAAACTATTATGCTGTTGCCAGGTGGTCGAAAGGTCGATTACTCCCAAAAGCTGTTGTGAATGCGGATCAACAATGGGAGCAGCATAACAAACCCAGTCGTGGATAGACGACATATAATGCTCATTGGAAAACACACAGCTCGATTGCTGAGTTTTTAATGACAGTGCTAAAGCATTTGTCCCCACCAGTTCTTCACGCCATTGCCCACCTTCGATAAAATGTACACTTTCGGCGGCACTTTTCATTTGCGGGCTAGAGGCCGACCAAATGATGGTACTGCCCATATCTGCAACTGCCAGTACCATAGAAGACTGTTCAGCAATATGCTTTAAATCCTGCGCACAATATTGCAAGGCATTTGCCAAAGTGGAAGAGTAAGTTTCTTTTTGCAAATGGATTAAAGGCGCGGCAGAACGATCTTCTGGTATTGCAGCAGAAGATGAGCGCTGCCAGGAGCTGGCAATACTTTGCCCCAGCTGCTCTGCATGTAATGCCGACCAACTACTACTCGCTCTAAACTGTTCGATTTTCTGTCGTCTCTGGCTCAGATCTTGCTTTATCTCCATTCCATACTCTCACAAAAAAAGCCATGATTTACATCCACTGTAATGACTATATAACTATCTTTTAAGATCAAGTGAAAAAATTGTAAACCTTCTTGTCTCCAACCTTTCTCCAACCTTATTCCATGTATGCTAAGTCGAATAGTGTACCAGAGTCCCTGATACCAAAACTGTAATTACAGATTTTTACAACACTAAAATAAGTCAAGGAACACCTATATGCGTTATGTCGATCCTAATCAACCCGGTTCAAAAGTTCAGTTTAAAGCCCAATATGAGAACTTCATTGGCGGACAATGGGTACCACCTGTAAAAGGTCAATACTTTGATAACATTTCTCCAGTAGATGGTAAGGTATTTACCAAAATTCCACGTTCAAGCGCTGAAGATATTGAGCTTGCACTGGATGCGGCACATAAGGCCAAAGATCAATGGGGCCGCTCTTCTCCAGCAACTCGCTCTAATATTTTATTAAAAATTGCTGACCGTTTAGAAGCCAATTTAGAGCTTTTGGCTGTGGCTGAAACCTGGGATAACGGTAAACCGATTCGCGAAACACTGGCTGCCGATATTCCTTTGGCCGTTGACCATTTCCGCTATTTTGCCAGCTGTATCCGCGCTCAAGAAGGCGGTATTTCAGAGATTGATGAAGATACTATCGCTTACCACTTTCATGAGCCTTTAGGGGTCGTTGGACAGATTATCCCGTGGAACTTCCCGATTTTAATGGCAACATGGAAATTGGCGCCGGCGTTGGCGGCGGGTAACTGTATTGTATTGAAACCTGCCGAACAAACCCCTGCCAGCATTCTGGTTCTGGTTGAATTGATCCAAGACCTGTTACCTGAAGGTGTACTTAACATAGTCAACGGTTATGGTGTAGAAGTGGGTCGCCCGCTTGCAACCAACCCGCGTATTTCCAAAATTGCATTTACTGGTTCAACAGGAGTTGGCCAGATGATTATGCAATATGCGACCGAAAATATTATTCCAGTTACGCTGGAACTGGGCGGTAAATCTCCAAACCTCTTCTTTGAAGACATTATGGATCAGGAAGATGACTATTTAGACAAAGCCCTTGAAGGCTTTACCATGTTTGCCCTGAATCAGGGAGAAATTTGTACTTGTCCATCACGTGCCCTGGTTCAGGAAAGTATTGCGGACAAATTCCTGGAACGAGCAATCGAACGAGTAAAACGTATTAAAACCGGTCACCCGCTAGATACCGAAACCATGATTGGTGCGCAGGCCTCTCAGGAACAGCAAGATAAAATTCTGGGCTGTATTGCAACTGGTCGTGAAGAAGGTGCCGAAATCTTAACCGGTGGTGCAGAACGCCATGAGGTTGGTCAAGGTTTTTATATTGAGCCGACTATTTTCAAAGGCACCAATGACATGAAAACCTTCCAGGAAGAAATTTTTGGACCGGTACTTGCTGTCACCACCTTTAAAGATTTTGATGATGCAATCCGCATTGCCAACGACACTATTTATGGTCTAGGTGCCGGTGTCTGGTCACGTTCAGCGCATACCTCTTACCGTGCAGGTCGTGCGATTCAGGCAGGTCGTGTATGGACCAACTGTTATCACATCTACCCTGCCCATGCTGCCTTCGGTGGTTATAAAAAATCAGGGATTGGACGTGAAAACCATAAAATGATGCTTGAGCATTATCAGCAAACCAAAAACCTGTTGGTGAGCTATTCAACTAAACCGGCCGGTTTCTTTTAATTCCTTTTAAAGTGAGTATTTGATTCATCATTAAATATTGGCTTTGAGCGAAGGCCCAATCCTTGATTGGGCCTTCGCTGTTGTAGGAGGCTTTACTAACCTTTCTCTTTGATTCGCGCTAATCCAGTGGGTGCAACCGACCTTAATGAAAATTCCCCGATATTTTATTTCTTTTATCTCTTTTTAATCCTGTTCTAGATCCATAGCCGGAATATCCAGCCATTTAGCATCAGCAAAATCTCGTTGCAAATATTGTTTTAAATAGCGAATCGTATCTTTAGCGATCAGTTCATCCTGTGAATTGTCCGTATGATTAAAGGCCAAGGCATGCAGCTTGACTTGGCGCTGCTTGAGCAGTTCCAGACTGAGCAAGGTGTGATTAATACTGCCCAAACGTCCAGAAGTCACCAGAATAACCGGATATTGCTGTGCCACTATATAATCAATCGTCAACCAGTCTTCGGTCAGTGGAACCATCAAACCGCCCGCACCTTCAACCAGAACCCGCTCATAATGTTGGGCCAGCTGTTGGGTAGCCTGCTCAATTTTCCCAAAATCAATTTCACGTCTGTCTAATCTGGCAGCCAGATGAGGTGAAGCCGGATAAGTGAAAATTTCTGGCATAGTCAGCTTTTGCAGATCTTCACTGAGCAGTCCGCAGCCCATAATTTCTCGGTGCTGTTCAATATCTTCAGAAAAGTCAGTATTACCGGTCTGAATCAGCTTTTGCGTGATGGTGCGGATGCCCTGCTCGTTCCAGTGTTTGGCCAGAAAACCTGTGGCGAAGGTTTTACCAATAGCGGTATCAATACCACTGACAAAATAAATCTGTGCGTTCATATCACCTTCCGGGCAATCACATAAATTGGATGATAAGTTAAGCCATAATGCTGCGTATCGGGATGTTGAAATTGTTGATAATTTTGATAGAAGGCCTGCAGTGAAGACTTGGTCCAGCGAAAACCCTGCGCTGTCGCTTGTACTCCGGTGGCCTTGATATGCTGTAACACCTGCTTGGGATGTTCAAAGTCTAGAGTCATTCGCTCTTCATGCTGTGCAATCACTTCAAAACCCTGTGATTTAAGCATTCTCACGACTTGATCCAAACTTAAATAATCCAGCCCTTGCCCGGTTAAAGCTTTAATTTCTTTTAAATTGTCTTGGGCATAACTGGAAAAACATACATGGCCTGAGGCCTTTAAAGCCTGATGAATTTTCTTCAACAGTGCTGCTAAATCCTTAATCCATTGCAGTGACGAGGAAGATACCACCAGATCCAGCGACTGCGGCAACGGCAACGTTTCAATATTGCCCAAGCCCCATAAAAGACGATCATCCTCCTGAAAATGCTGCTGTACTTCGGCATACAGGTCATTCAAAAAAAGATGTTCAAAACCATAGGACTGCATAAAGCGTTGGCTAAACAGGCCTGAACCGCAACCAATTTCCAGGACGCGCTGAAAATCCGGCTGGCTCACATGCTGTTGTAACAGCTGTATCAGCTCGGCAGCCACTGCATTCTGGACCACGGCGTGCTGTTTATAACTTAAATGTGCCTGGGCAAAACGTCGGGCAATCTGTTCACTTTTCATCAAGACAAGCTTCCCAATAAGGTCAGACAGTGATTCAAATCTTCTTGTTCTACCTGCCGGTGCAGGCAGATTCTTAGTCTTGAAGTGTTGACCGGGACAGTTGGCGGACGCACCGGCAAGATATAAAAGCCGTTTTTTTGCATCATCTGGGCGGCCTGAACAGTTTGACCGGATTCACCAATCATCACCGGAATAATCTGTGAGCTCGAAGGACAGGCAAAGCCTAGTGCCTGAATGCCCTGCTGAAACTGTGCAGCCAGTTCGGTCAGATGTTCCCGCTCTGCCCGCAGTTGCTGCATTTTCTGAAAAATAAAACGCGTCCATGCCATACAGAGTGGAGGTTGCGCGGTACTAAAAATTAGCGGACGCATTGTATTGATTAAATAGTTGCGAATTACCGGATGACAGACCAGATAACCGCCGACAGAAGCCAGTGCTTTGCCAAAAGTACCCACCAGCAAATCAATCTGATCCAGCACCTGATACTGCTCGGCGCAGCCAAGCCCCCGCTCACCACGTACGCCGATCGCATGTGCTTCATCTACATACAGCATGACCTTGTCACACTGCTGCTTTAAGGCCACTAATGCTTTTAAATCCGTTTCATCGCCATCCATACTAAAAATAGATTCAGTGACCACAATAATGCGGTCAATTGTTGCATCGAGTTGATACCTTTCTAACAACTGCTGTAAATGGCAGAGATCATTGTGCCGGTAACGGACATACTGCGCCTTGGAAAGGCGTATGCCATCAATGATGCTAGCATGCACCAGCTTATCGGCAATGATCATGGTTTTTGCATTGGCGAGCGCCGGCAAAATTCCGATATTCATATGATAACCGCTATTGAACAGCAATACCGAGCGGCCAAATGCTTGCGCCATTGTGTCTTCAAGCTGTTCAAATGCTGCAAAATTCCCGGTGAGCAAGCGTGATGAACTGGCACTCATCTGGCGTTCGGACAGAGGTGTCAGGTCAAAAAACTCTTCACGTAAGCGCAGATCTGAAGCCAGTCCCAGATAATCATTAGAAGCCAGGTTCAGCATCTCGATTCCATTCATGTGTAGCCGAGGCTGGCTTGAAATATTGGCCTTAAACTGACGGTATTGCCCCTGCTGTTTCAGCTCATCCAGTTGTTGCTGAAAATAGTCAAGATGGTGCATGGGCTAACTCCATCTCTTGAACCATCTCAGCCATCTGCTTTAATAGAGTCTCAAGTTGAGCATCAGAAATTACATAAGGAGGCATGACATAGACCAGGCGACCAAAAGGACGAATCCACACCCCACGGCGTACACATTCAGCCTGAAAGTGAGCCTGATCTACAGGCTGGTGCAACTCGACCACACCAATGGCGCCCAGAACGCGAACTGCTTTGACTTGCGGCAAAGTGTTCAAAACCTGTAAATGTTTTTTAAGCAGGACTTCAATGGCCTGAATACGGCTTTGCCAGTCCTGGGCAAGTAATAGCTGGGTACTTTTTAAGGCAACAGCGCAAGCCAAAGGATTGGCCATAAATGTCGGGCCATGCATAAACACGCCTGCTTCACCATCGGAGATCGTGTCTGCAACATGCTTTGTGGTCAGGGTCGCAGAGAGCGTCATATACCCCCCCGTCAGTGCCTTGCCGATACACATAATATCGGGGCTCACTTGAGCATGTTCATAGGCAAAGAGTTTTCCAGTACGGCCAAAACCGGTTGCGACTTCATCCAGAATCAGCAGGACATCATATTTTTCACAGAGTCGTTTGGCCTGTGTTAAATATTCAGGATGATAGAAACGCATTCCACCTGCGCCTTGCACAATCGGCTCAATGATCATGGCCGCAATCTGCTGATGCTTTTCTTTTAGGACCTGTTCTAGCGGCTGAATATCTGCTACATGCCATTCCCCTGCAAAAGTGCTTTGCGGCGCAGGCACAAAAAAACGCTGGGCTAGACTGGAACCAAAAATCTGATGCATGCCCGTCACCGGATCACATACCGACATGGCATTCCAGGTATCGCCATGATAACCGGAACGGGTCGTAACAAAATTGGTTTTCTGAGCCTGCTGTCTTGCATGCCAGTATTGCACGGCCATTTTCAAAGCCACTTCAACGGCCACTGAGCCAGAATCGGCAAAGAAAATTTTATCCAGCTCAGGAGCGGTAATTTCAAGGAGCAGTTTGGCCAGGTCGATTGCTGGCTGATGGGTCAAGCCGCCAAACATGATGTGCGACATTGATTCCAGTTGGGTTTTGACAGCCTGATTTAATTCCGGATGATTGTAGCCATGAATCGTACACCACCAAGAAGACATTCCATCAATCAGTTGAGATCCATCCTCCAGTTCAATCACTGCCCCCTGTGCCGCCTTGACTTTATAACAGGGAAGCGGATTGGTCATGGAAGTATAAGGATGCCAAATATGCTGTTGATCGAAAGCGTCCTGCACAGAATTCAACCCTAATAATAAAAATGACTTTGATCTTAACGTTTTAAAATTGAAATGAAAATATCATTATCTGCTATTCGGCTTTAGCTGCTGCTGTACCGGTTAAAAATATTAAAATTGGTTCGATTAACAATTTTGTATCGAACAGGATGGCATCATGTGCAGCATCAATACTTACCAAGTTCAGGTTACATGCTGCTAATAGCTCGTTTTCCTGGCTAAGTTGGTAGGGAACCAGCATATCGTTTCTGGAAAATACCAAAAGCATCTTGCCTGGATAAGACTGGAAGATATTGACCAAATTTAATTGTTCAAGAAGATAGAGATGGCGGGCTTGATAGATTAAATCAATATTTAGAATCTGTTGTTGAAGATATTTTGCCCTTTCTCGAGGTGCTGATGAACCAAGAGTCACTAATGCACAGAAGCGCTGCATTGCCTGTAGAGGATTTTTTAAAACAGACTTTTGAAACTGTTGATATTGCATATAGGGCATGGCGTGAGGCCAAAGATCATTTGCCACAAAACAGGGGTTCGACATACAGCAGATGACAGGTTTAACAAGCTGTGTTTTTTGATAAATTTCATGCACAAGCAGTAAAGCAAGTTGTCCCCCCAATGACCAGCCGATTAAAACATCAAAAGATTGGGCCTGTTGTACTCTGGCAACACGAACTGAAAGGTCATTAGGATCAAAGATGTCCCAGATTTCAACCTGATATTGCTGTTGTCTTAGCAAGTCCGCAAATGGCTTGAGAACTGAAGTGCCTAGTCCCCAACCTGTAATTAAAAGAATCTTCATCCAGCCTGTTCCAGCAAAAATCATTCATTCGGATGAACCATACTATGGTTGCTTATATAAATGTACTGATCTGCTGTGCTTGAGCAAAGGATTTTGCAGACCGTCATTTACTCACATCAGCCTAATGCTAGAGTTGAGCTCTAACCAATCCAGCATAAGCCACCCACCCTCCAGACAATGTCAATCTGAATGAAAAATTGATAAATCACGAATACATTATGTTATGAAATGTGAGGTGTTGACTCATTTTTTTCAAATTCTCCTAATATATTTTTTCTTATAGGACGACCTCATTGGAATTGGAGAAGAGATGAATCATTATCCTGAAACCCCAGCTTCAACTGAAACGCAAGAACATCAACCGGGTATCCAAAGCAGAATGAATCCTCTCCCGGAAGTCATCAAATCAAATTATAAAGGCAGCGATAAATTAAAAGATAAGGTGGCACTGATTACAGGCGGAGATAGTGGCATTGGACGTTCCGTTTCTGTTTTATTTGCCCGTGAAGGTGCTGATATTGTCATCTGCTATCTGGATGAAGATCAGGATGCACAAGAGACTAAAAAAATGGTTGAAGATGAAGGCAGACGCTGCCTCCTGATTCAATGCGATTTGCAGCAACCTGAAACCATCCAGAAAATGGTCGAGCAAGTCCTTCAGGAATTTAAAACTATTAATATCTTGGTGAATAATGCCGGCGTTCAATATCCACAGGAGCGTATTACGGATATTTCCTCTGAGCAACTATTAAAAACTTTTAAGGTCAATATTCTGTCAATGTTCCATTTGACTCAGGCGGTACTGCCACATATGCATGAAGGTGACAGCATTATTAACACCACCAGTATTACCAGCTATCACGGTCATGACCTGCTGATCGACTATGCCAGCACTAAAGGAGCCATTACCTCCTTTACGCGAAGCTTATCTACCAATTTATTGAAAAACAAAACGGGAATCCGGGTCAATGGTGTAGCGCCCGGCCCGATCTGGACACCCTTGATCCCGAGCAGTTTTGATGCAGAACAGCTGGAAGAATTTGGTAAACAGACCCCTATGGGCCGCATGGGACAGCCGAGTGAAGTCGCACCTGCCTATTTATTTCTGGCCAGTGAAGAAGCCAGTTATATCTCAGGTCAGGTCATTCATGTGAATGGCGGCAGCATTATTAATGGTTAATCAGATCTGAAGATAACGCATCCTTGTGGATGCTTATCTTCATTTTTGAGAATTTATGGTTTTCAAAAAATATTTCTACTAATCTATAAGGATTATAAAAATATTTAATACAATCAATTTATTAAGTTGAATAATAGCCCTAAATGGCGTGTATTATATGTGCTTTAGAATCCATTAAAAATATAAAATGGCTTTTGGTTTTTTATCAAGTTTGGCAGATTCCAAAATAATTTAAACAAATTCTGACAGATACTTACCCTCTCCCACCTAAGCGCTTGTTATAGTATTTTTCACTGCAAAGCTGATGAGGATAGTGAGATGCCTAGAGGTGATAAATCTGCTTATACAGATAAACAAAAGCGACAGGCCAAGCATATTGAAGACAGTGAAAAAGAACGCGGTCGATCTGAAGAGGAAGCTGAACGGATTGCCTGGTCAACAGTCAATAAACAAGATGGCGGAGGCAAGAAAAAGAAAAGTTCAGATCAAAACTAAGCTTATTTAAAGCCCCCTCATAAATGGACATCGTTCACAAAAAAGCTAGACAGTATTTCAAGGCAGATGCAAAGTACTAGCAGACAAAATCAGGTATCTTCTGCTGCGACTATAGAGGTGGAAGTTAGCCTAATAAAATTGTAACTCGTCCAAAAATTAAGCTTGGGATTTTTGTTCCCCCCTTGCCGTTTTTAGATACTCATCTAAGATGAAAATAA
This sequence comes from Acinetobacter sp. RF14B, assembly GCF_006864105.1. Taxonomy (NCBI): domain Bacteria; kingdom Pseudomonadati; phylum Pseudomonadota; class Gammaproteobacteria; order Moraxellales; family Moraxellaceae; genus Acinetobacter; species Acinetobacter sp. RF14B. Next base: position 56,907 of record NZ_SMTB01000002.1, read on the forward strand.
ACCATGAATAATATTGTATTGTTCAGGGTTTTTCTCATTTAATTATTCCATTTTTTAATTCATTGCAATTGCTGCTGATGCTATAGATTGGGCCAAGAGTTCTCTGAGTTTAAATTTCTGGATTTTCCCCGATGGCGTCATTGGAATTTCATCCCATATCTCCAAACGCTCCGGAACATATTGCATGGCCAGATTATGGGTTTTCAGGAAATCTACCAGCTCATTAAAACTTAACGGCTGTGTTGGATCTTTCAGCTTGATGATTGCACAGGCACGCTCGCCCATTCGCTCATCTGCATAAGCCACTAAAGCTACTGTTGCAATATTCGGATGTTTATAGAGCAATGATTCAATTTCTGCGACCGGAATATTTTCTCCGCCACGGATAATCACATCTTTCTTACGGCCACAAATCCGGATATAGCCCTGCTGGTCCTGATAGGCAATATCGCCAGTATCAAACCAGCCTTCGGCGTCCGTATCATTTAAATGGGGGCGTTTGAGATAACCGCCAAAATTTGAACAGGTGCGGATCATCAAACGGCCGGATTCATTCACGGCTTTGGTCTGACCTTTTTTATCCACGATCTTGATTTCCACGCCTGGCAAAGCGATGCCATCAGTATTGAAAGAGCGCTCATCCTCATCTTCAGGTCGGGTTAGCGTCACCGCACCACATTCGGTCATACCCCAGGCTGATATGACTTTAACACCCAGAGTTTCCCGGGCTTTTTGCACCAATGGACCTGGGATCGGTGCACCGGCACATAGGAAAATCTTTAGTGAATCAACTTTATCATGCTGTTCTGCCACGGTATTGGACAGGTCATTCAAAAATGGAGTCGAGGCCATGGTGAAATTCACCTGATGCTGATGAATCAGAACTACAGCTTTGGCTACGTCCCAGACATCCTGTAACACCACTTTGGTATTCAGCTGAATCGGCATCATCAGGCCATACATAAAACCGGTCTGGTGTGCCATCGGCGAGGCCATTAATACCACATCATTTTCAGCTAAATGTAGTCGTTCTGCATAAGGCACAATATTGGAAAATAAGGTATTGGCGGTATGCATGACGCCTTTCGGTTCACCCGTGGTCCCAGAAGTAAAGATCAGCTGGGTAATATCATCCGGGCCAGATTCCAGCCCATCCAGCGCAGCAACTGCTAACGTATCCTGTTCCAGACCATGATTAAGTAACAGATGGTCAAAATTATTCTCGCCTTCACCATTGACCACTACTACATGCTTCAAGCTATCCAGCTTGTTTTGCAGCTGATTGGCCAACTGTTCATGATTAAAATTGCGGAACGTTTTAGGTACAACAAAAACTTTGGATTCACCATGTCTGAGCATGAATTCCAGCTCACGCTCACGGAAGATCGGCATGAGTGGATTGAGTACTGCACCGATACGACTACAAGCCAGGTAAAGCAAGGTAAATTCCCACCAGTTCGGCAACTGACAAGACACCACGTCACTTTTTTCAACACCCAGCTGTTTCAGACCCAGCGAAATTTTATTGGTCATGTCCCAAAGCTGTTGATAGCTAAAGCTCTGTTCAGTTTGATTCTCGACCTTAACGCTTACCAACGCTGTTTTGTCCGGATTCTTTTCTACGGCACTACGTAAAAAATCAAGAATCGTTTGATTTAACCAGTATCCCTGTTTGAGCATGGCCTCTTTTCTGGCCGGGATCAGAACTGCATCGAAATCCATTCGCTTACTCCTCATTCTTTATAATTATCGTATTCAGGTTTGGGCTTATTTTCCTTAAGCCGGAACAGCCTTACGTCCTGCTTTGTGACGCGCAATAATCGTTTTCATAATCTGGGCTGTTCCATCACCAATCTGGAAACCGAGTACATCCCGCATACGCTGTTCCATCACACCACGGTCATAACCGGCATGGCCAAAAGTCAGCAGACATTGATGAATTACATCATAGGCCAGTTTTGGCCCCCACCATTTACACATGCCCGCTTCAGAGGTATGGGGCAGATGATTGTCTTTCAGCCATAAGGTTTGCAGGCAAAGTAAGCGTGCCGCTTCAACCTGGGTTTCGTATTCCGCGAGTGGATGCGAAACTCCCTGAAAAGCAGTTAATGGCTGACCAAAAGCTTCGCGTTGGGCTGCATATTCCCAGGCTTCATCCAGACTCATCCGGGCAACGGCCAAAACCTGTAAACCGATCAGAGCACGTGAAAAATCAAAGCCCTGCATCACCTGTACAAAACCTTTGTTTTCATCCCCTAGACGGTGATTGACTGGTACACGAACATTGTCAAAAAAGATTGAACCGCGACCAATGGCGCGCTGACCATGACAGTCAAAACGTGTGGTACTGATGCCCGGTAAATTCATCGGAACCAAGAGCGCTGTCACGCCATGCGCACCTTCTTCATTGGCACCAGTACGGCCAAAAACCACCGAAGCATCTGCCTGATCGGCCGCAGAAATTGAAGTCTTTTCGCCGTTAATGACATATTCGTCGCCATCACGTTCAATCTTTAAACGCAAGTTCGCTGCATCAGAACCGCCTCGCGGCTCGGTCAAGGCAATTGAAAAGATAGCTTCGCCTGCAGTGAGTTTTTTCAGCCAAGGCTCAACCACTTCAGGCTGACCATGTTCGGCCAGAATCTGCCCATTTAGGGAAGCAAGCAGGTTGATATAGGAAAAACTTAAATCCGCTTTGGCAATCGCTTCATGGATAATTCCGGCAGCCAGTCTGCCCATGCCCTGACCGCCGTATTGTTCCGGCAGTTCAGGTGCAATAAAGCCCATTTCACCCATCTTTTTGACCAGATCACGGTCAAAGACTCGGCTTTGGTCACGTTCCAGAAAACCGGGAGCAATATATTTCTGGGCAAATTTTTCTGCCGTTTCTGCCAGAAACTCGAGTTCTTCAGTGATATAAGGATTCTTTTTCATGGATCAGTCTCCTTATTTGGCATATTTACGGAATTCAGGCTGACGTTTTTCTTTCAGTGCATTGACGCCTTCACGCGATTCTTCAGTATCGTAATAAAGTTTCAACGCATACATGCCCATGCCAGCAATACCCGCCTGATGCGCGGTATCCATATTGAAACTACGTTTGGCAATTGCAATGGCAGTCGGACTACGCTGACAGATTTCTTCAGCCCAAGCTTGGACTTCGGCATCTAGTTGATCGGCAGGTACGCATTTATTCGCTAAACCCATTTCAACCGCTTCCTGACCAGAATAACGGCGGCACATATACCAGATTTCACGGGCTTTCTTTTCACCTACCACACGCGCTAAAAATGCCGTGCCATAGCCCGGATCAACCGATCCCATTTTCGGACCGACCTGACCAAAAATCGCTTTGTCTGAACAGATGGTCAAATCACAAATGGTTGCCAGCACATTGCCACCGCCAATGGCATAGCCTTGTACGCGTGCAATTACCGGTTTAGGTACATCGCGGATGGCGGTATGCAACTCTTCCATTGGCAACCCGATCGTACCGCGGCCATCATAATTGCCATCATGCGCGGACTGGTCACCACCGGTACAGAAAGCTTTCTCACCCGCGCCTGCCAGCACAATTGCGCCCACATTACGGTCATAACCTGCTTTATTCAATGCCTTGATCAGTTCGTCACAGGTGGTGCCACGGAAGGCATTCATTTTTTCTGGACGGTTAATCGTGATCCAGGCAACACCGTTTTTAACTTCATATAAGATATCTTCAAAATTCATTTTCTTTACATCCTGTAGTGTTTTTATCTATCTGGTTGAACTGTGATTGTTATGAGATTCAATGATGATGTCTGTTTAACCGTTCATGGTTAAACCGCCAGAAACACTGAGTACCTGCCCGGTAATAAAGCTGGCGTCATCACTCAAGAAAAAGGCAATGGCAGAAGCCAAATCATCCGGTTGACCCAAACGACCCAGTGGAATGGCACGAATAAAGGCTTCACGTAATTTTTCCGGATTTGACGCGCCTTCAGTCACACCTGCAAGCAAAGCCGTATCAGTGGGTCCCGGGCAAATCACATTAATTTTGATGTTATGACGTGAATGCTCACGTGCCAGCGTTTTAGAGAAAGATAACAAGCCGCCTTTACAAGCCGCATAGACTGCTTCGCCTGAAGAACCGACCCGGGCTGCGTCAGAAGCGATATTGACAATATTGCCGGAATTGCGTTCTACCATGCCTTTTAGCACTGCAAAATGCATATTTAGCATACCGACCAGATTAATCTGGATCAGTTTTTCCCATTCCTGCGGATTGGTTTTAACAAAAGGTTTAAAAATATCCCAGCCGGCATTGTTGACCAGTCCATCAATTGGACCGAGTCCAGTTTCGGTTTTTTGAACCGCCTGCTCCACCACATCACTTTGGGTAATATCACACTGAATTGCCAGTGCGTGACCATATTGATTGATTTCATTCGCCAGCTTTTCAGCCGCTTCCAGATTCATATCAAAAATGGCAACTTTGGCGCCTTCCTCTGCCAGACGTCGGCAGGTGGCTGAACCAATTCCGCCTGCTCCGCCTGTCACAATCACAACCTTGTCTTTTAATCCTTTCATTGCTGATCCCTACGCTATTTTGTTGTCGAATTTAATCGGCTGTTGTTCTAATTCGCTGTGTTTTATCTAAAATAGAAAGAGATTGGATTTATGTCAATACATTTACATAAAATAATATTTATAAATTATTATTTATATATTTATCATTAACTTAATATTTTTATTTATTCAACATATTGACTCATATTGGTTTTTGGCTTTAGATTAATTTGAATCCGACTTCACTCTAGAGTCAAAATATGTCTTTTGCATGACAGATAATTTATTCCTTTAAAATTAGGAAGAAAGCCTGAGATATTTGGTGAGTAAGTACACTGGAAGTGAGGAAAAAAGAGAGATTTCCAAGCCATCAAACTGATTGACTCAGAATTTAAATCGAAAAACTTCTGCAAAAACACTATGATTTTTTAAAACAAATTATAATAGAAACTGATTTGTGCGAAAAAGCGATAGGCTATACTCTGCGCGGCTCGGCTATTTCAGTTTTGAGGATGTCCAATATTGTGAGTGATACTTTGTCAAAAAAATATGATCAATCCTTATATTCTGCTCATAACCGGCTTTTTTTCCGGTTGTTTCAGGTGGGCAACAGTTTGGACCGTAAATGCCTCAATGAGCTGAAAATATCCCCAGTGCATTGGGCTGTGCTGGGTGCCTTGTCCCGTCCTAAAGTTAAATCAGGAATGTCTTTTTCTGATCTGACTGAGTATCTGGGCGTGAGCAGGCAAAACCTGGACGCAGTGTTAAAGCGGCTGGAACGTGACGGTCTGGTCGAGCGCGTCATTAGTGAACAGGACCGGCGTGCTAAAATTGTTGCGCTGACGGCTGAAGGCTTGGAAACATGGGATAGTCTACAGGATGATTTTTTTGAGTTTTATGGACAGGCCTTAAATAAGCTGGCTTTTGATGATGTGATTACCCTGATTCATTTGCTCAATAAAGTAAATGATGGTTTAAAAAGTATTCATCTGCACAAAGAAACAGATCAAGAATAAAAAATTAGAAATAGTATTTCTAAAATTGAGTGATATAAAAATGAGCCTTTTTTAGGCTCATTTTTTACATGGTTTTTATAAATAGTTAAGCTTTTTGAGGATCATATTGACGGTCTTTGATGAAAATCCCGGACACTGCGCCACATAAGAAATAGGCACCGCCCATGATCAGGAAGCCTAGGCCAATTGAACCACCGCTGGCCGCCGCACCAATAATTGCAGGCGCAAACATGGCGCCGATACGACCTGCATTATAAGCCCCACCTACCGCAGTGCCACGAATAGAAGTGGCAAAGCTTTCAGTCATATAAGTGGCATTAATCGCATATGGAATACCATAAAGGAAACCAAAGAATATCAGCAGGTAAGCAATGTTATCTGGTGTATTGAATAGCACAATCACGGGCAGGAAAATCGCCGTTCCAATTGCTCCAAACGAAAAGACAGCGCGTCTACCCAGACGGTCTGAGGCAAAGCCTGCCAGAATTTTGCCGAAAATCATCGCTACATAGGTACCAATCATATAGCCCGCCATGGATTTAAAATTCATGTGCAATTCAGATTCCAGATATGCTGGCATCCAGTTGTTTACACCATAGTAGCCAAATTGTAGAAAACCGGCCGTGAAGATCCACAAAATAAACATTCTGCGATTTGCAGGCTCTGCGAAAATCTCTTTGACTGTGCTTTTTTTGGCCGACTGCTGTGCCGTGATTTCAGTCCGAGCATATAAGCGCTGCAAACGTGCACGCTGCCAGGATTCTGGCTCAGGAACCAGTTTCTGGATAAAAATCGCCATAACCGAGGGAATAATGGCAATAAAAAATAGAGTTCGCCAACCGTATTCCGGAATAATCCAGCCTGCCAGTACAGTGGCCACAATATAACCGACGGTCCATCCTGCCTGTAAAGTACCTAAAACCGTGGTGCGATATTCAGTTGGAACATATTCAGCCATGAGCGTATTGGCTGCAATATATAAAGAGCCTATGCCGAAAGCAGACAGAAAGCGTAAAGCAGCAAATTGTTCAAAGTTTTGTGTAAAGCCTAAGGCTGCAGTCAATATAGAAAATACTAGGATTGAAATGACTACGGTACGTACACGGCCTAAGCGGTCGCAGGCCCATCCACCAATAAAACCACCAATCGCCATACCTGCCAGCGTAAAGCTGCCTAAGGTACCCGCTTGTAAATTACTTAAACCAAATTCTGCTTTCAGGCTATTTAAACTGAAGGACAACAGCAACATGTCCGCACCATCCACCAGAAGTGCCAAAAAGGCAAAGACAAAGGCGATCTGCTGGGTTCGTTTGGTCGTAGGTTTTATCTTTGCGAGCTCTCTTGCTAAATCTTGTTCTCTTACTAATTCCGTCATATTTAAATCTCTATTCCTATCCTTAGGTTTTTTCATTCCGATCTTGGGTATGCACACCTCTATATGCATGCGCTTTAAGCGCGATCCGCTTTTAAATCATAGTACTTATTCCTGTACTTGTAGTCTCACTACCGAGGCCTTTTCCTTTCCTGTTATTTTTAGATCGTATTTATTGTCGTTAATCAGGCTAAAGAAGTTAGGATGACTTTTCAATCATTTTAGATGTTTTATTTTGTTAGGCGAAATTAATTATCATAAATTTGATTATTTTTCCATTTTCAGATAGCTTTAAAGCGATTATTAAAACGACATGCAGTCTAAATAACATCGAACAAGGAGCGTAACGATGGGTGCTTTAACAGGCTTTCGTGTACTGGATTTAAGCCGGATTTTGGCTGGTCCTTGGTGTAGCCAGATTCTGGCTGACCTGGGTGCAGAAGTGATTAAAATTGAAAAGCCCGATCATGGAGATGACACACGAATCTGGGGACCACCTTGGCTTAAAAATAATCAGCAGGAAGATACCCATGAATCGGCCTACTACCTTTCAGCCAATCGCGGTAAGCATTCGGTTGCCGTAGATTTATCTACCCCGGAAGGTCAAAGCATTATCAAGAAACTCGCAGAACAAAGCGATGTAGTCATTGAGAACTATAAAGCCGGCTCTTTGAAAAGATATGGGCTAGATTATGAAAGTCTAAGCCAGATCAATCCGCGTCTGGTGTATTGTTCCATTACCGGCTTTGGCCAGAATGGTCCGCGTGCTCAAGAGCCGGGTTATGATTTTATCGTTCAGGGAATAGGCGGCATGATGAGTGTCACAGGCGAACGTGATGATCTACCCGGTGGCGGCCCGCAAAAAGCAGGTCTGGCCTTTGCTGATCTGACCACTGGCTTATATGCTGCAATTGCCATTCAGGCGGCTTTGTTGTCTCGCGAAAAAATTGGTGAAGGTCAGCATATTGATATGGCGCTGCTGGATACCCAAGTCGCTTCCCTTTCTGTTCTAGCCATGAATTATCTGACCTCAGGTAAAGTCCCTAGCCGCTTCGGTAATGCCCATGCCAATATAGTGCCTTATCAGGTGTTTAAAGCACAGGAAGGTGAATTCATTATTGCCTGCGGGAATGACCTGCAATTTCAAGCGCTGTGTCAGGCCGTGGGGTTGAATAACGTGGCTGAAGATCCGCGTTTCCTGAAAAATTCAGGGCGGGTTACACACCGTGAAGAACTGACCACCCTTCTGCAGGCGCATTTCTATTCTCAGCCAGCGAAACACTGGGTAGATCTTATTCATACGGTCAAAGTGCCGGTGGGCATGATCAACAACCTGAAGCAGACATTGGAAGAAGAACAGGTCCTGGTACGTGAAATGGTCATTCAAATGCCGCATACTTTACGTGACGATTACACCTCGATTGGTTCACCGATTAAACTCTCCAAGACACCGGTAGAATATAAAAAGGCCCCACCTTGTCTGGGTGAAGATACCGATGCCATTTTGAGTCAATATTTAAGTTCTGCTGAAATGGAAGAACTAAAAAGCAAAAAAGTCATCCAGCAACGATAAGCCTGCAAGCAGTAAAAAAGGAATCTTTCGATTCCTTTTTTATTTTAAATCTAATGGATTAGATCATTCTTTAGCAGGCTTTGGCACTCGGCTGAACAGTACGAGGCAGTTCACGACGCAGAATTTTACCTACTGCAGACTTTGGCAATCCAGGCACAAATTCAATGTATTTGGGAAGTTTATAACTGGTCAATTGCTGCTTCAGATAAGTTATGACTTCATTCTCGGTCAGACTGTCATCCTGTTTTACAATAAAGGCTTTCGGGACTTGTCCAGATTTTTCATCATCAACACCAATTACTGCACATTCCAGTATTTTAGGATGTTTGGACAGTACGCCTTCCAGTTCATTGGGATAGACATTAAAGCCGGAGACCAGAATCATGTCCTTTTTACGGTCCAGAATGGTGATATAGCCCTGCTCATCCATACAACCGATATCACCTGTCAGGAAGAAACCCTCTTTGGTAAATACCTGAACAGTGGCTTGCGGTTGCTGCCAGTAACCCTTCATCACCTGAGGGCCACGAATGGCAATTTCTCCAGCCTGATGAAACTCAGCCGGTGTACCATCATTATTTAGAATCAGAATGTCAGTCCCTGCCAATGGCAAGCCAATCGTACCACTAAAACGCTTACTTAACGGTGGGTTAAACGTTGCCGTTGGTGAGGTCTCAGAAAGACCGTAGCCTTCATAGATATGACAGCCTGTGACTTCGTACCATAATTCTGCTGTATTCTTTAAAATAGATGCACCACCACCTGTGGTAGTTTTTAGGCGTGAATGATCCAGCCCACAGAAACGTGGATGATGAGCCAATGCATTAAACATGGTATTCACGCCCGGAAACACCGTCGGCGGATGTTTTTGATATTGATCGACTAAAGCATCCAGATCTCTTGGATTTGGAATCAGCACATTGGCAAAACCACGACTTAAACCATAACTGAACAGGCAGATGGTAAATCCATAAATGTGATACAGCGGTAAAGCACAGAATACATATTCATCTTCATTGGCATAACGATCGCCAAAATGGCTGATAAATACCGTACTGTTCTGAGCGATATTAAACAAGATATTACGATGACTGAGCTCAGCTCCTTTAGAAACACCTGTAGTCCCACCGGTATATTGCAGAATAACGGTATCTTCTTGCTGCTGTACAGACGCTGCAAAATCAATGACCTGTACCTGATCAATCGCCTGTTTAAAGTCAGAAAACTGTTTGGCTAGATACTGCGTTTTCTGACTATAGGCAATTACAGCTTGATCTTGAATAAAGTCGAGTGGATGGGTAGAAATCACATATTTCAGCGCAGGACACTCATCCAGCTGATTCAATTGCTCTAAGGTAAAACCCAGAATAATCAAGGCTTCTGCCCCTGAATCTTGTAGTTGATGATAGAGCTCGCGCTGGGTGTACATTGGATTCACATTGACCAGCACATAACCGGCACGAATAATCGCAAAAGTAGCGATTGGATATTGAATAATATTCGGCAACATCACCGCAATACGGCTGCCAGCAGTCAGCCCAAGACTCTGTAAATAGCTTGCCAGTTTCTGGCTATAAACATCAATATCTTGATAGCTAAATTTCTGGTCTAGATAAAAAAATGCAGTCTTATCCTGAAACTTAACTAAATTCTCAGCAATCGTCGTGCTCAAAGTTTTCTCAGGATCAGGCCGAGTAAACTCCGGATTTACATTCCACTTTTTATATTCTTCCATCCATGGCTGACTTGTCATTACAGCACTCCTATCCTTGATTATAAAATTTATTTTGTATGGTGAAACTTTATTTTGATTAAAAAATAATAACGTTATCTTTCACCTCAAATCAATGCAATATTTAACTAATTTCAATTTTTTACAAATTAAATCACTTGTTTTATAGCTAATTATCTGGATATATTTTATCAATTAACAAATAAATATTTCATATAGCGAAATTATAAATCAGTAGAAGCAATAAGAGAATGGGATTCATTCTTGTAAAACAACAACGTAACTAGAAAAGGATGTCAATGATGACCTATGAAACTTCAGTGATGGAAGCTGAACGAGTCACGGTTCAGCCTAAAAAAATATGGATGACCGCGTTTATCCTCTGTTTTCTTATTTTACTTGCAGATGGTGTGGATCTGGCTTTCTTAGCCTATAGCCTCACTAGTATCAAAGCTGAATTTAATTTAACTACAGTTCAGGCAGGTGCTTTAGGCAGTTGGAGTCTGGTAGGTGGTGTAATTGGTGGATTAATTGGGGGTTGGGCCTGTGATCGATTTGGCCGGGTGAAAGTTATTGTATTTTATATGATTCTTGCTTCCAGCTTATCTTGTACTTTGGGCTTTGTAGAATCTTATCATCAATTTTTAATTATCCGTAGTATTGCAGCAATTGGGCTGGGCTCCTTGTACATTGCCTGTAATACCTTAATGTCAGAATATGTTCCGACAAAATACCGGACGACTGTTCTGGCAGCGCTCATGACGGGTTTTACCTTAGGTTCATTGTGCGCAACTTTGCTCGCAGGCTGGATTATTCCTGAATACGGCTGGCGTATGCTGTACTGGATTACCATTTTCCCGATTGTACTGGCTTTTCTGCTTTATTTTCTTGTTCCTGAGCCGGACTCTTGGTTACGTTCCCGTGAATTAAAGCGCCAGGAAGCAGCCAGAAAAGTTAAGGTGAAAAAGCAGAATCTTTATAAAATTATTCTCAAAGATAAGAATCACCGCTGGATGTTTTTACTGTGGATTTTAAGTGCAGGCGCCTTGCAGTTTGGCTATGCCGGTTTAAGTAACTGGTTACCTGCTTATCTGGAATCGGATCTGGGGATCAGCTTTAAGGCCATGACTGGCTATATGGTCGGAACGTTTATGATTATGATTTTTGCCAAGGTGGTTGCAGGGATCTTGGCAGATCGGTTCGGACGACGGGCCCTATTTGCTTTTGGAACCATGGGAACAGCACTATTCCTTCCGATAGTGATTTACTTTAATACACCGACTAACATCTTGTACCTGATGCTCATGTTCGGCTTCCTGTATGGTATGCCTTTTGCCATTAATGCGACATATATGACTGAAAGCTTCCCTACTTCGATTCGCGGTACGGCTGTAGGTGGTGCATTTAATATAGGGCGTATCGGTGCGGTATTTGCACCACTCACTATTGGTTATTTTGCACATGGAGGCTCAATTGGAACAGGTCTACTGGTAATGGCAGGTGCCTATTTTATTTGTGGTCTGATTCCTGCTTTGTTCATACATGACCGCTTATATGATCCACAAAAAGCTGATTAATCACCCTCATTTCATTAAAAAAACCAGTCAAATAGACTGGTTTTTTTTAATGAGTAAAATTTAAAAATCAGACAACTTTTCTTTGAGCATTTTCCATGTATTCATAATGGTAACCACTGCGAATAAAATGCTGGTTTTTAGCTCTAAACGAATGAGCATAATCTGGCCAGATTAGGGTCAACTTGCTACTCACCGGGTCCAGATACCAACTTTTACAGCTTTCTGACAACCAGACACTGCCTTGGGAAAGTTGCTGTAACTCCTGCATATAGTGATTTTCAGCGTTCTGATCAGCTTCAAAGACCTGAATCTGCTCCTGTTCAAAAAACTGCAAAGCATCCAGTACCAGATCAAACTGGGTTTCCAGGAAATAAAGCGCTGAATTATGCCCACTTCCGGTATTGGGACCATTCAAGATAAATAGATTTGGAAAATTATGAACTGTCGTAGACTGATAACCCTGCATACCGCTAGACCATTGCTGTTCCAGACTCAAGCCATGTTTACCCACCACCTTTGCCGCATAAGGTGGTCGTGCTGCTTCAAAGCCGGTAGCAAAAATGATGATATCTGCAGGATATTCATTGCCTGATTTGCTGATTACACCATCTTTCGTAATTTCAGCCAAAGCAGAATCTTCAAGCGTGACATTCGGTTTTAGAAAAGTCGGATAATAATCATTGGACAGCAATAAACGCTTGCAGCCCGGTTCATAATTCGGTGTGAGTTTCTGCTGTAATTCAGGATCTGAAATCTGATATTTCAAGAATTGCAGGCAGTTTTTTTTGACCCGCTCAATCTGACTTTTCAGATTACGGCGCTGGGCAAAATTGTATTCATTGCCCCAGAACAACGCGTGTCTGAGTGCTGACATACTGTCCGGATCTTTGCGGAAAAGCTGTTTTTCTGACTCAGAATAAGGTCGGTCTGGTCGCGGCAAAATATATGGCGCACTACGTTGCAAGACGGTCAGGTTTTTTGCTGTTTTGGCAATTTCTGGTACAAGCTGGATGGCAGAAGCACCAGAACCCACCACAATGATGCGCTGATTTTCAAGGTTCACCTGATGATTCCAGCGCGCGGAATGCATCACTTGGCCTTCAAATTCTTCCAGCCCAGGAATTTGTGGCAGATGTTCATCTGCCAGATGCCCGGTTGCTGTAATTAAAAATTCAGCCTCATAAACACCTTTAGAGGTTTGTACTTCCCAGATGCGTTCTCGTGCATTCCAGCCGGCTTTTTCCAGTTGGGTCTGAAAATCAATATGGGGCCGGATATTTTCCTGATCGCAGCATTGGATTAAATAACGCTGAATTTCTGCCCCTTGTGGAAAGACACGGGACCAGTCAGGATTTTTAATAAAAGAAAAAGAATATAGATGAGAGGGTACGTCACAGGCGACCCCGGGATAGGTATTATCCCGCCATGTTCCACCGACTTCTGCTGCACGTTCAATGATTTTAAAATCGTGAATACTCTGCTGTTTAAGGCGGATTGCCATGCCTAATCCACCAAAACCACTGCCTATAATTAGAATCTTGCTGCGCTGTACTTGAGCTTGCATTCTTTATCTCCTTTAAGGCATATAGGGCTGGATTTTTTGATTCGCTGGATACTGTTCTGGATGCTGGCTAAACTGGTTGACCAGTTGCACCACTTCGGCTGGCGCTTCGATATAGAGCGCATGTCCTGAAGAAATTTCGATATAGCGACTGTTCGAAATCGAAGCAAATAGCAGTTTAGCTTGCGCTACAGGCACCATGCGGTCTTCACGGCAAGCCACAATCAACGTCTCTGCACGAATCTCAGGCAAGAACGATGTAATATCAATGCAATAATTCAGTTCACGCTGTTTGGCCGCATCTTGGGAGGGTTTTACAAAGCGTGCCAGATCAAGCACCTGTTTTTCAGTTCGAGCAGACAGATAATCATCGCTATACAGGCAATAATTCACAAAATGTGGCAAGGCCGCAGATTGATCACTAAATAACTGTTGCCAGATCGTGGTCCGTAGTTGTTGCACCGAACTGGTTTTCGCCCAACCGGCCAACAGAATCAAACGTGTGATACGCTGTTTAAGACTCGCGGCTACTTGTGCAGCAATCACGGCACCGAGTGAATAACCCACCACAGTAATAGCTTCATCTTCTTCAACTGCATGCTGGATCAGCGCTTCAAGTTGTTGACTAAAATCAGTCACTGCCAGATCGGCTTTATTTGGAGTATGCAAATCAATGGATAAAACCCGCTGATGAATACCGAGCATGGGAAAAATATAGCTGAAATGCTTGTCTGTATTTCCACCTGTGCCATGAATCAGAATAATGGTGGGATATGAGGATTTCTGTCCGACTTCATGATAAGTGAGTTGTAAATCACCATAAGGACATTGTCGAGTAATCGTGTCTAAATCCATATAGACTCCTGATCTTGTTGTTTTATGGCTGATGCAATACTAAAAAGTACCTATCGATATTGAATTTTGTGCAGGATAAAAAAAGTAGTCAGAAAAAAGACCCACGATCGAGAGATTGACCGTGGGTAAAAGGATTAATCGAATTTAAACTCTTCTGGTGCAAGCAAGAACAGGCTCTCACCACCAGCCTGAATATTGGCAATGTGAGTTGAAGTTCTTGGCAGAATACGTGCAAAGAAAAATTGTGCTGTTTTGATCTTCGCTGCATAGAACGGATCGGTATTGCCCTCTTCAATTTTTTGCTGCGCCGTAATCGCCATTTTCAGCCATAAATACGAAGACACCACATAACCAGAGAAGTATAAGTAATCGACTGATGCCGCACCGATTTCATTGGCAGACTGTTGTGCCTGAGCCTGAATCGTTTTGGTTAATTCTAGCCATTGCTCAGTCAACTGGCTCACTTGTGCCACTTGCTGATTAAACTGGGCATGTTGCTGGTGTTCTTTCACATAAGCTTGGATTTCATCGGTTAAGGCAGTCAACAGACCCAGTTTTGAACCCAGCACTTTACGCGCCAGTAAATCGATAGACTGAATCTCAGTGGTTCCTTCATAGAGGCTGGCAATACGTGCATCACGGGCAATCTGTTCCATGCCATGTTCAGCAATATAACCGTGACCACCGAAAACCTGCATACCATATTTAGCCGCCTCTATGCCGGTTTCAGTCATTAACGCTTTGGCAATTGGGGTTAATAATGCCAGACGGTCTTCTGCGGCTTTCTTTTCTTCGGGACTGTCAGTAGCTTCAGCAATATCGGCATAGGTTGCCAGATAATATGCAAGCGCACGTGAACCTTCTGCAAACACCTTTTGAGTCAGCAGCATGTTACGTACAGCCGGATGCACGATAATCGGATCTGCAGGCTGGCTTGGCGCTTTTGCACCTTCAAGTGAACGCATCGCCAGACGGTCTTTGGCATAAGCCAAAGCCCCCTGATAAGAAGATTCTGCTGCTGCCAAGCCTTGAATGGCTGTACCGATACGTGCCGAGTTCATAAAGGTAAACATGCAGTTCAGGCCGCGATTTTCAGGCCCAATCAGAAAACCTTTGGCATTGTCAAAGTTCAATACACAGGTCGCATTGCCGTGAATCCCCATTTTGTGTTCAAGAGCGCTACACACTACACCATTGCGGGAAGCCACATTACCAGCTTCATCCAGATTGTATTTCGGAACAATAAACAGCGAAATACCTTTGGTTCCCGCAGGCGCATCCGGTAAACGTGCCAGTACAATATGCACGATATTTTCAGCCAGATCATGCTCACCTGCAGAAATAAAGATTTTCTCACCGCTGATGCTGTAGCTGCCATCTTCATTTGGCACTGCTTTGGTACGGATCAATCCCAGATCAGAACCGGCATGTGATTCAGTCAAACACATGGTGCCTGTCCAGCGACCGGCAATTAAAGGTACCAGAAATTTCTGTTTTTGCTCATCGCTTCCGTGGTGTTCTAAAGTACGCATGGCACCGTGTGACAGGCCTGGGTACATGCCCCAAGACCAGTTGGTCGCGGTAATAATTTCAGAAATGGCAATACGGTATAAAGTCGGAAAACCCTGACCGCCATATTTTTCATCGCCAGTTAATGAGGTAAAGCCAAGTTCTACATATTTGTCATAAGCAGCTTTAAAACCATCCGGTGTAGTTACGACGCCATCCTGCAAACGGCAACCCTGCTGGTCGCCTGTCGCATTAATCGGTAGAAGTTCGTTTTGGCAAAAATCTGCAGCGACTTCTAAATATTGCTCCATAATATCCATAGAAACCTTGTCTGCGAATTTTGCATAGCCCTGATATTTCTGTTCAACATTTAACAGGTCTTTCAGGACAAACTTCATGTCTTTTAATGGCGCAATATAATTTCTCATCGTAATTCCCTTGTATGAGTTCTAATTTGTATATTTATGACAATTAATTTCATAATACGAAATTATGTTTTAAATCCACTATAATATAATTTAAAGAATAAAATCTAGTCATTCGATGAAATTTCCCATTTAAAAATAAAAAATATACAGGATGAAAAAAGCCATTCATGGTGGAATGGCTTTTCTATACAGCGACTGCCCTAAAGTTGATTAACGTGGAAAAAATTGAGCTAAACGTTGCTGAACAATTTGCTCTGCTTCCTGCATGATATTATCGATCAGCGCCTGACAAGTCGGAATGTCATGAATCAATCCCATCACTTGGCCTGCAGTCAGTACACCAGCATCAATATCGCCATTTTCTAAAGCCAGCTTGCCTTTTAAGCCACTAACATAAGGCCGAATCTGTTCAAACTCCAGATTCGGATCTTCACTCATTTTCACCACAAGATCAGATACTGCATTTTTGGCAACACGAGCAGTATTTCTAAACTGTCGATACAGCAGATGCGTGGCTCGTTCATCATTGTCGACATAAAACTGCTTGATGTTTGGATGGATTGGTGCTTCCTGAGTGGCACAAAAGCGTGTACCCATATTGATGCCTTCAGCACCTAAAGCCAAAGCAGCGACCAGACCACGGCCATCAGCAAAACCACCACTAGCCACAATCGGCACAGTGAGCTGATCCGCTGCCGCAGGAATTAAAATCAGGCCAGGAATATCGTCTTCACCCGGATGACCGGCACATTCAAAACCATCAATCGAGATGATATCGGCACCGATTCTTTGCGCTGACAGCGCGTGACGAACGGAAGTACATTTATGAATGACAGTAATGTCATGTTGCTTAAATGCCTCAATATGTTCATGCGGCTTGTTGCCTGCCGTTTCTACAATCTTGATACCGCTTTCAATAATGGCCTGACGATATTCAGCATACGGCGGTGGGTTTACGGCAGGTAATAAAGTCAGATTGACCGCAAAAGGCTGATCGGTCATGTCATGGCAGCGTTCAATTTCCTTGGTCAGCGCTTCAGGTGTTGGTTGTGTCAATGCAGTCAGTGTTCCCAAGCCACCTGCATTGGATACGGCACTGGCCATTTCCGCTGTGCCGACCCACATCATGCCGCCCTGAATAATTGGATAGCGAATACCTAAAACCTCGGTAATACGGGTCTGAATTTTCATGAAAGCTCTCCTTAGCGTCCGGTAAATTGTGCAGGGCGTTTTTCGACAAAAGCCTGGACACCTTCTTTATAGTCCTGACTGTTCAGCACCAGATATTGCAGGTTTTGTTCCAGCTCCAGTTGTTGATCCATGCTATTTTCAGCACTGCGTTGTAGCGCCTGTTTAGTTAAAGCCAGTGCATAGGTCGGCTGTTGTGCCAGTCGCTGTGCCAGTTCATCAATATAAGCATCAAATTCTGCATCAGGGATCATTTTCCAGATCATGCCCATTTCAGCCGCCTCTTGTGCATGCACAGGTTCACCAAGCAAGGTCAATGCCATAGCACGTGCATAGCCGATCAAACGCGGTAACATCCAGGTGCCGCCGGCATCGGGAATTAAGCCAATTTTAGAAAAGGCTTGAATAAATTTGGCACTTTCCTTGGCAATGACCAGATCACAAGCCAGCGCGATATTAGCCCCTGCTCCGGCAGCTATACCATTTACCGCTGCAATGACCGGTTTGGGGCTTTTACGAATCAGATTAATCAAAGGATTATAATATTTGGCCAGCGAACCCTCTGGTGGCAAAGGCACATTGCCGAGCTGCCCAGCGCGTTCTTTTAGATCCTGTCCCGCTGAAAATGCCCGGCCATTACCACGAATCACAATTACCCGAATGTCTGGATCAGTATTCCAACTTTTCAAAACCTGTTGCACTTCTTCATGCATTTGCCGGTTGAAACTGTTGAGTGAATCTGGACAGTTAAAACTTAAAGTCGCAACGCCTTGCTGAACCTGAGTCTGAATCATTTCCCACATCCCTAATCTCCTTATTTTTATCTGTATCCTTAATAACCTTTGTTGACATCTACCTGATGGTACAACTCCAAACCCTGCTTGAAACGGCGGTCATTTTCCAGAATCTGTTCCACCACCACAGACATGGGCGCATGTGAGGCGACATGTGGTGTAACAACGATCTTTTCATGCTGCCAGAATGGATGCTCGGCAGGTAATGGCTCTTGCTCAAAGACATCAACAATCGCACCACGCAGATGACTAGAATCCAGTGCATCCAATAAATCCTGTTCAATTAAATGCTGGCCACGCCCGACATGAATGAGAGCTGCCTGCTCAGGCAGTTGCTGAAATAATTCAGCAGAAAGAATGCCGGTATTTTCTTCGGTAAGTGGTAGCAGGTTAATCAGAATCTGAGTTTGAGCCAGGAATTCGGAAAGTTGTTCTTGCCCTACATAGCTTTTAACTTGATTAATGTCTTTTGGGGAATTAGACCAACCACAGACTTGATAGCCCATGTCAGCAAAGCGTTCTGCTACGTATCCACCCATATGTCCCAGTCCCATAATCCCGATCTGGATATGATGGCTATAACTTTGACGATGCTGCTTCCAGAGCTGCTGCTTTTGTTGCTGGATCATGCGGTCAAAATAACGCTGAAAATACAGCACCCCCCAAAGCAGATAATCAAACATGCCCTTTTGATGATGAGGATCGAGTACCCGGCACACGGCTTGATCCGGTCGTATTTCACTCAAGTTTAAATGCTCGACCCCGGCAGCAATCGAATGGATCAGACCAATTTTTGGAAGCTGATTCAATTTCTCCATATCTGGAAACCAAGAGGCTGCTGTAGTCGCCTGCTCTGCTTCCGGGCTGTCCAATGTACAAAAGCTGCCCTCAGGGGCATATTTCTGAAAAGACTTGACCAAAATGGCTTCAATATTCGGAACAGTACTGGATATCACAATCATGATGCATACTCCGTATATTGATGCTCAATCAGGGATAACGCGGCCTGCCAGGCACGCTGTAAAATCGGTTCAACTAAAGGACTGGCGAACTGTTGAGCAGTTTTAATGCGGACTTCTTCATCTGGATAGTGCAATTCTGCACCGCCACTTAAGGCCTTCACCTGTGCCTGACAGGCACGCTCCAGGAAATAGATTTCATGAAAAGCACGTGCCATGGTTTCCCCAGCCGTTAATAGGCCATGATTGCGTAAAATCATGGCGCGATGACTGCCCAAGTCCTGAATCAGACGCTCCTGCTCATCAGTAGAAAGTGCAACGCCTTCATATTCGTGATATGCCACATGCTGATAGAATTTCATGGCGTGCTGGGAAATTGGCAGAAGACCGTGCTTCTGTGCAGACACGGCAATTCCATCTGCGGTATGCGTATGAATAACACAATTCAGATGAGCATGCGCCTCATGAATTGCGGAGTGAATCACGAAGCCGGCCATATTGACTGGCTTGTCTTGTTCATAGCTTTCTACCACCTGTCCTTCATGATTAATCTTGACTAAGGTAGAAGCACGCATTTTTTCAAATGCGACACCATATTGATTAATCAGAAAACAGTCTGGTTGATCTGGGACTCTTAGGCTGATGTGGGTATCAATCAGGTCAGTCATCCGATAATGCGCAATAATGCGATAAAGCGCCGCCAGTTCACAGCGTGCCTGCCATTCAGCAGCTGTAACGAGATTTTTTATTGTCATCATTCCATCCTGGAAAAATATAGCATTTCGATCACTATCTGTTATATCATAATTTTAGAAAAACAGAATATTATTTCATAAAGCGAAATATTTTATTAAAGGGAAGCTATATGACTACAGCTCAAATGAATGGACTTGAATATCTCACCGCAATTAAAAATGGCGAATTACCTGGCTCAGCGATGGGACAACTAATTCCCATGAAACTCAGTATCGTCCGTGAAAACTATGTGGAATATGAAGTTTATCCAGATGAACGTCATTTCAATCTGCAAGGCGGCATTCATGGTGGCTTTTGTGCAACGGTATTAGATAGTACGACTGGTGCTGCGGTGCATACGACAGTAGATGCAGGTGTCAGTTTTTCGACCATTGACCTGAATGTGAAAATGCTGAAAGCAATGAAAAGCGGCGAAACCTATACAGCTATTGGTGAAGTGATTCGCATTGGTCGTAATGTACTGACCTCAGAAGGCAGAATTATCGATAAAGAAGGTAAAGTTTATGCATTTGGTTCAGCGACTTTATTGGTTACCAACAGAACTTGACCATCAGTAATAAAGATCCTTAAAACCTGTGCAAATGTCAGCCAATTAATAAGTTGGCTGACATTTCCTTTTTTAAACTTATGAGGTTATTGGATACGCGAGAACGTCATCCGCAACTGTTTGAGGCAGGACTACTTTGTAAAATAATAGTTTCTACGATATATCTGATTATTTATGGTTTTGAACGAGTTTTGCAGTTTGGAGCATTGCTCTGCAAAATGGTTTTCTTGCGAAGCTTCGCTTCTCATTTTGCCGAAACAAAAGTAGCGTAGAGAATTTAAGTTTGATTTAACAAGAGCTCTAATACTCACCAAATCTTTGTTGTATTTTTTATTTAACTACAAAAATCCCAATAAAAAATGCCATGTATATTATCTATACATGACATTAATACGATGACTAAAGTTGTTAAGCAGCTTCAGGATTCTCAATCACCATCGCCAGACCTTGACCTAAACCAATACACAGACTAATCACGGCATATTTTTTACCGGTACGCTGTAACTGACGTGCAACGGTCAAAGCCAAACGCGCACCCGAACAGCCCAGTGGATGACCAATGGCAATCGCACCACCATTTGGATTGACACGCGGATCATCCAAAGCGACATCCAGACCTTTCAGGCAAGATAATACCTGACTGGCAAAGGCTTCATTAATCTCGATGATATCCATGTCGTCTAGCGTCAAACCAGCACGTTGTACTGCCTTTTTAATCGCTTCAATTGGGCCAGCCCCCATGATGCGTGGCTCAATGCCAGCAGCTGCAGAAGACAGAATACGTGCTAAAGGTTTTAAGCCGTACTGTTCCTGAACTTTTTCACTGCCGACAATCAGTGCTGCAGCGCCGTCATTGATACCTGATGCATTACCCGCAGTCACTACACCGCCTTCAAAAAGCGGTTTCAACTTGGATAAAGCTTCAAATGTTGAAGATGCACGTGGATGCTCATCCTCAGTGACTTGTTTAGGCGGCAATTTGCGTCCTTGAGAAACTTCAATCGGGGTAATTTCACCTTCAAAGAAACCTGCTGCTTTCGCTGCCTGATATTTTGCCTGTGATGCAGCAGCAAAGGTGTCAGCCTGTTCACGGCTAATACCGAATTCTTCAGCCACGTTATCACCTGTTTCAGGCATGCTGTGCGCGCCAAACTGATCCGTGAATTTACGGTTCGGGAAACGTGTACCAATCGTGGTGTCATATATTTTAGCGTCACGTGAATAAGCACTTTCTGCTTTGCCCATCACTAAAGGAGCGCGGGTCATGCTTTCTACGCCACCAGCAATGTACAGTTCGCCTTCGCCTGCAGTAATGGCACGTGCCGAATCAATCACAGCACCCAAGCCTGAAGCACAAAGCCGGTTTACAGTTTGCCCCGGAACCGTCACTGGCATACCGGCAAGCAGTGCAGCAAAACGTGCTACATTGCGGCTGTCTTCACCGGCCTGATTGGTACTCCCAAAGATCACATCTTCTACATCTGCTGCCGGAATACCAGTTTTTTCTAACAGGTTCTTAATGACCGTTGCTGCCAGATCATCTGGACGTACAGTTGCCAAGCTTCCTGCATGGCGACCGATTGGAGAACGTAAACCATCATAAATATAAGCATTTAACATGAGTGTTATTCCTTTAACTTTCTAATTAATGTGTAGTATGAACAAGAGGTAGACTGAGCTGAACACGGCGACGCAGCCAAGGACTTGGACGGTAACGCTGGTCACGGGTAATTGCGGTCATACGGTCTAGTATTTTTAGGATTTTTTCAGCACCGAGCACATCCCCCCATTCAATTGGGCCATGTGGATAGCCAAGGCCTAATTTCACCGCCACATTGATGTCTTCTACCGTAGCAACGCCTTGCTGGGCAATATCACAGCCGAGATTCACAATCATTGCCAAAACACGCTGAGCCACAAAGCCAACGCTTTCCTGAATTGTGCTTGCAGTCACACCATCCAAGTTGAAAATTGATTGTGCTGCATTTATCAGTTCAGCTTTGGTCACAAACGTTGGCATCAGGGTACGGTGTTTATTCAGGCCGTAAAGCAGATCAATACACACCACTTGCTGAGGTGCCACCTGATAACGGACTGCTGCTGAAGTGGCATCTTCGCCATACGTGGCAATCAGAATTAAAGCCTCTGCCGAAGGTATTTCAGTTTGCTCAATCTGGATATTGAATTGTTGCAGATATTGCTCAAGCACCTGACGGTCTTCGCTATATTCAGTGCCTAGCCAAACCGATGGATATCGATCCAGTTTTTCAACCCGTGTCGGAGCCACATCACCGACTTTGCTACCGGAAGTGTAATCATAGAAGCCTTTACCGGTTTTACGGCCGAGCTGTTTGGCAATAAAGCGCTGACGGGTAATCACACTTGGACGGTAACGTGCTTCTTCATAATACTGGTGATAAATCGACTCGCTTACCGGATGCGATACATCCATACCGGTCAGATCACCTAGCTCAAAAGGTCCCATTTTAAAACCGATCCCATCACGGTAAATCCGGTCAATCTCATAAAATGGCGTGACATTTTCATTCAGAATTGCATAGGCTTCACTACCAAAGGCACGGCCAGCATGGTTAATGATAAATCCTGGGGTATCTTTGGCTTTGACCGGGCGATGTCCCATCTTGGTCGATAATTGAGTCAAGGCTTGCACAATATCAGCGCGGGTATTAAAGCCTTCAATCACTTCGACCACTTTCATCAGTGGTACCGGATTAAAGAAATGATAGCCGGCCACACGTTCCGGCTGGCTGCAATTGGCAGCAATCGCACTGATAGATAATGAAGAGGTATTGGATGCCAGAATCGCTTCCGGTTTCACAATGCCTTCCAGTTGCTGCATCAGTTTTTGTTTTATTTCCAGATTTTCAATAATTGCTTCAATAATTAAATCACAATTTTTCAGGTCTTCGATCTGCTGGGCAATGGATAAATGCGCAAGATCTTCAGCAGCTTTTTCATGGCTGAATTTACCTTTATCAGCCAGGGTATTGAATGTTTTAGCCAGTTTTTCCTGTGCCTGTTCAGCAGCACCTGCTTTGGCATCAAACAACACGACATCATGGCCCGACTGAATCGCGATCTGGGCAATGCCTGCACCCATGGTACCGACGCCAATAATACCGATTTTCTGAATTTGAATGCTCATGCTTATCGTCCCTGATAATTTGGTTTACGTTTTTCGATAAAGGCTTGCATACCTTCTTTTTGATCTTCTGAAGAAAATAGCATCTGGAAAGATTTACGTTCTAGCATAAGTCCAGCATTGAGTGGCACATCTTCAGCCAGTAATGCCACTTCCTTGATTTGTTCCAGCGCGATTGGCGGTAATTTTGCCAGACCTTCGGCCATCTTGATGGCCGTTGCCAGAGTTTCGCTGTCTTCAGTCACTTGGGACACCAGACCAATTTGATAGGCTTCCGGTGCAGGTACCAGACAACCGGTCATAATGATACGCATGGCATGGAATTTGCCCACTGCACGGAATAAACGTTGAGTGCCACCTGCACCCGGCATCACGCCAACTTTCACTTCCGGTTGACCGAACTGAGCACTTTTTCCAGCAATAATAATATCTGCATGCATCGCCAGCTCACAGCCCCCCCCCAGTGCATAGCCGTTTACAGCGGCAATCACCGGTTTTGAACACTGTGCAATCGCTTGCCAGTAACGTTCAGTACGGCGTTGCATCATCTGGATGGTTTCAGCGGTAGCCAATTCTTTCAGATCAGCCCCTGCGGCAAAGTCGGTTTCACCACCAGTGAGAATAATGGCCCGAATATTTTCATCATCATTAAGTTGTAAAAAAGCCGCAGCCAGTTTCTGACGCACTTCTGTATTCAGGGCATTTTTTGCTTCGGGACGATGGATCTTGACCATCGCCACATGTGCCGAAATTTGCTCTACTTGAACTACCTGTTCCATTAGAATCTCCATTTATTTTGTATAGCGAAATTTTATTTTATATAAAACTACGTTTTCTAAGTACATAAATCAAGGAGTTTTAACTCCAAAATTCAAAAAAGTTATTTTTTACTAAAAATAGAGTAAAAACTCTTGTCCAGTTGGTTGTTTTGTGATTAATTGATTTCGCAATACGGAATTAACTAATCATAGCTGATTGTGGTTGTTCATTTATATAAATTTCAACCAGAAATAAAACTAAAAATTAGTTTATTTCACATGGATTGATCACTTTTCAGTGAGTTATCACCTAGGTTGAAATGAAAAAATCAGATTTAACCTGATCGTCACAGGACTAATGCGAACAGGAGCTTAGACCTTAGATTAGGGAAATACTTTTCCGAGAGGAAGGAAAATGGATTTAGCGGTAGCAGAGGAAATGCTACTTTTAATTTATAGAGGATATAAGAATGACAAGCGATACCATCGTGACCGAGGATAGTAAAACGGATGTCTCCTCCGACGGCACCGTCAAACAGGCCCCTAAACGCCTGTGGATGACAGCCTTTGTCTTTGCTTTTTTGATTTTACTCTGTGACGGTGCAGATATTGGTATTCTGGCTTTCAGTTTGACCAGTTTGAAAGCGGAATGGGGTCTGACTTCTGTACAGGCGGGTGCTTTGGGAAGTTATTCTCTTTTGGGTATGGGAATTGGTGGCTTTGTCGGTGGATGGGCCTGTGACAAGTTTGGTCGCGTACGTGTCATCGTATTAGCGACCATTGCCTTCTCAATCTTGTCTGCCTATTCAGGCTTTGCTCAGTCTTATACTGAATTCGCAATTTTACGTACCCTGTCCTGCTTGGGTTTAGGCTGCTTATATATTGCCTGTAATACCCTAATGTCAGAATACGTACCGACCAAATATCGTACTACGGTATTAGCGACATTAATGACCGGTTTTACTTTGGGTTCTCTAGTCATCACTATGCTTTCAGGCTGGATTATCCCTGAATTCGGCTGGCGTATGCTGTACTGGATCACGATTGCGCCATTAGTTTTAGGTATTCTGATGCACTTTATGGTGCCAGAGCCGGAATCATGGAAGCGTGTCCGTGAAATGAAAAGAACCGGTCAAATCGTGGATAATAACGCAAAAAAAGGCAATCCATATATCACCATTCTTAAGGACAAGACCCATGGCAAGATGTTCATCTTATGGTCTTTCAGCTCCGGTTTCCTGTTATTCGGTTATTTCGGTGTCAGTAACTGGCTACCAAGCTATCTTGAAGCTGAATTAGGCATCAAGTTTAAAGAAATGGCGCTGTATATGGTGGGTACATTTATCACCATGATATTTGCCAAAATCATTGCCGGTTATGTTGCTGACAAAATTGGCCGCCGTATTGTTTTCGCTTTCGGCACCATGGGAACGGCTCTGTTTATTCCTGTCGTGGTTTATATGCATACCGCAGACAACATTGGTGTACTGATGCTGATCTTCGGTTTCCTGTACGGTATTCCATATGCCATTAATGCAACTTACTTAACTGAAAGCTTCCCGACAGGAGTTCGTGGAACAGCCGTCGGTGGTGCATTCAACATCGGTCGTATCGGCGCAATCTTCGCCCCAATTACTATTGGCTATCTGGCGATGCAAGGTTCGATTGGTACAGGCTTGATGGTCATGGGTGCGGCTTACTTCCTGTGTGGTTTGATTCCTGCCCTGTTCATTAAAGACCGTTTATACGATCCGCAAAAAGCAGAATAACCTGGGGATGATAAGGCAGTTTAAATGCTGCCTTACTCAAACCCCAGAGTAAAGAGGACAGAAGATAAGCCAAAGCAGTTGAAGTAAACAGTTATCTGCAACTTTTAATATTTAGATAAAATTCTATTAATCATAGACTTATTGCTCTCAGGATAGAGAGTGGAAATAGAAAGATTTTCTTTCATACAGGATTCAAAAAATAGTAGGGACGAAAATGAAAAAATTAGTTTTAGCCACATTGTGTGGGATTGCATCAGGAACCGTATTTTCAGCAGAAGTATCTGAAGACCGTATCCAGTTTCTAGAAGCTCAGCTCAAACAGATTCAGTCTGAATTGGAACAGCAGAAACAGTCGCAGCTTGCTTTAAAAGTACAACAGGAACAGTCTAAAACAGCGGAATCCAAAAGTTTAAGCAGTATAATGGACAATGTGGATGTGTATGGAATGATCCGTCTGGATGGTGCTATTGATTTTAAGAGTACGCCAGAAGCTCGTGGCCGTACTATTAACCAGATCAATAAAGTGCCTTTTACTGAACCTGATTCAGTCCGTTCCGATTTTACTGCAGCCGCTAGCCGCATAGGTTTTCTGGCTAAAGATCTCGGTGGAAACCCGAATATTTCCGCACGTCTGGAGGCCGATTTCTGGACCAACAGTGGTAAAGGTGATGGAGGATTACGTATTCGTCATGCACATTTAAAATACTATAACTGGACCTTTGGTCAGGCTTGGTCATTGATGTCTACACCGGAAATTAGTACTGAAGCAGTCGATTACAGCTTGTTCTTGGGTGGATCGGTACTACGTACTCCTCAAGTGAGCTACGCCTTTAAACTTGATCAAGAAAACACTTGGAATGTTGGGCTGGAATATATGGCCGGTGGCGATCGTTCTTCTGCCTTGCCTGCTTTGACCACTAAATATGTCCATCAATCGGGTCCTGTTCATTTACTAGCTCAAGGCTTTGTCAATCAAAAACAGGCACAAACAGATAGAGGTGATATCGAAAAAGTCGGTTGGGGTGTGGGTGTGGGTGGCCGTTACCGTTTTGACGATCAAAACTCAATTCAGGGTAATTATTTTCATATAGTCGGTGACCAGCGCATTGCATCTTTCTTAACTCAAGGCTCAACAAGCGATGGCGCTAACTGGGGGGGTGACTATTCAGTCGATCTTCTTAATAATGAACTGTTGCTGAATGAGTTTAATAGTTTAAATATTGGCTTCACGCATAAATTCACCCCAAAACTACGTAGTAACATTAATGCCAGCATGGTTGATTTTGATGATTCCAGCGATTATGCAAAAGCCAATCCAGAAACCAATAAACGTTTAACGGATTATGTGGCTAACGTGATTTACTCTCCAGTTCCAAAGGTTAACTTGGGCGCAGAATATCACCATGGCAAACGTGAAACTTTTGATAATCGAGAAACGGATATTTCTCGTGTGAACTTATCAGCGACTTATAGTTTCTAAAGCCTCAGGAGACAAGGATGTCAGCCCAAGGGCAAATTTCAAGAAAATTTATGTTTATGATGGCTATGACCTGCGCACTTTGCGCGGGTTGTAACTATTTTAACCAGCCGTTAATTTATTCTATTGCAGAAGATTTGCATATCAGTGTGGCGCAGTCTGGCTGGACTGTCGTTCTAACCCAGATTGGTTATGCCACTGGGCTTTTTTTGTTTGTGCCACTAGGCGATTTACTTGAAAAACGGTTGTATATCTGTAGTTTGATGTTTTGTACCGGTTTAGCGCTAATCGGGCTTTCTGCCAGTACCAATCTGCATATGCTATATGGTTTTACCCTGCTGGCTTCTTTTTGTTCGATTACCACGCAGATTCTGATTCCTTTTGCTGCTAATCTGTCTCAGCGAGAAAAAAGTGCTGAAGTGGTGGGTCTGCTGATGAGTGGTGTTCTCGTCGGTATTCTATTTGCCCGAACTGTATCAGGACTGATTTCTACCGTTTGGTCGTGGCATGCAGTCTACCTATTGAGTGGCTGTTCTATTCTGATGCTGAGTATCGCGATGTGGTATCAGCTACCTAAAGCGAAAAGCCAGCTACAGATGAGCATCTTACAAATTTATCGCTCATTATTTACTTTTGCCAAAACTGAACCAATGCTGATTCGGCGTAGCATCATTGGGGGGCTGGGTTTTGGTATGCTCAGTATTATTTTTACCACCATGACCTTTGTATTGGCAGAAGCACCCTATCATTTTAATGATTTCCAGATTGGCTTAATGGGAATTGTTGGAATTGTCGGCATTTGGTCATCGCAATGGACTGGCAAAATGATTGGCCGGCATCGGGAAAAATGGATTGCACAACTTGCTACGACTAGTTTAATTCTAGCCTGGATTCCGCTATTTTTTGCGCAAAGCTATTTATGGGTATATATCATTGGATTAATTCCTGCTTATTTTGGAATTTCTTCACTACATGTCTTAAACCAGAATCTGGTGTACCGCATCTCGGTGCAAGCCCGTTCTCGTATTAACGCGATCTATATGACCTGCTATTTTTCAGGTGCTGGGATTGGGGCATTTCTATCGCTAAACCTATGGAAAATGTATGGCTGGTCAGCCTGTGTTGCATTGGGCTTTGTCTTTGCCTTGCTCATCTTTAGTATTAATCGCTATGACTTAAGCCGGGAACATAATTTAGCTGACAACCCATCACCGCCTTAACATTACCCCAATATATAATTCTCATTTAAAATGCCCCAGTAAATGGGGCATTCATGCGCAGACTGATAATTTTCAATTAATGGGTTAAGACTAAGCGCCCAGTCACTTTGCCTTGCTGTAAATCTACAAAGGCTTGGTTGCTCTCATGAATTAAGCATTTTTGTATAGGGATATGTGACATTCTGGTCTGCACAATCAATTCCACCAAAGCTCGTAGTTCTTGAACAGTACTCATTTTCTTTTTTTCTTTGTCTATTTGGCAATATCGGCATTCACCCCAGCTAATCCAGGGATGAACAACAGCTTGCATACCTAACTGAAGGTCATCAACCTGATCGCCAGCTGCAACGATTTCCCCTGCTTTCATGAATTAAGATCATCGGTGGTTTGACCCCAAGATCCGCTAAAACCAAGCGTTTATGACCGCTTAAGTCATAATAACCATCCCATAAATGTAAGTTGGTCCGACATAAACCAATAGCTTGGACTTCAATCAGAACTTCAGTACCTTGTGGTTGTGGAGTTTTTCTTTCAATTTACTCTAAAGGCGTACCATGTTCATTAGCACAATAATATTGCATTATTTATTCCCTATTTTTTTATTTCACCTTAGATAAGTCACGCACTTCTTGTGCTGACTTATCTCCTTTTCCTTAACGACGGGAAGCGACTGTCACCAGACGCGTATCCAGATATGCTTCAATGGCTTCACTACCACCTTCAGTTCCATAGCCGGAATCTTTAATACCGCCAAAAGGTAATTCCGGGAATCCTAGTCCGACATGGTTGATTGTCAACATACCACTTGCGATATCACGTGCTAAATTGAGACACGTGCTGTTACTCTCTGTGTAGGCATATGCAGCTAGTCCATAATTCAAGCGATTTGCTTCTGTTACCGCCTCATCATATGATTCAAAAGGAATACATAAGGCAAGTGGACCAAAAGGCTCTTGATCCATACAAGCTGCTGTTAGCGGTACATTCTTTAAAATAGTCGGTTCAATAAAGTAGCCTGGGCCTTCAAGTGTCTGACCCCCACATACTAATTCCGCACCTGCTTGAAGCGCATTCTGAATAGTTTTCTGGATATTCTGATAAGCCCTTTCATGAATCATCGGACCAACGTCTACATTGTCATCTAGACCATGACCGACTTTTAGCTGGCTAACTTCATTTTTTAATTTTTCAACGAAATCTTCATACACCGCTTTCTCAATTAAAAACCGTGTCGGCGCTATACAGACTTGACCTGCATTTCGAAATTTTGCTGCAGCCATTTCCTTTGCTGCGAGATCTAGATTAGCATCTTTAAAAATCAATACAGGTGCATGACCGCCCAGCTCCATGGTGGTTTTTTTCATATGCTGACCTGCAAGAGCTGCCAATTGTTTACCAACGACTGTCGAGCCAGTAAATGATATTTTTTGAATCGCAGGATGAGGGATCAGATATTCGGAAATTTCAGCAGGTTCACCATAAATCAAATTAATCACACCAGCAGGCATACCGGCATCATGAAAAGCCTGTACAAGCTGGGCTGGTGAAGCTGGCGTCTCTTCAGGTCCTTTGACAATAATGGCACAGCCGGCTGCGACTGCAGCAGATAATTTACGCACGACTTGATTAATAGGAAAGTTCCACGGCGTGAAGGCAGCCACAATACCCACCGGTGTTTTAATCGTATAGCTCTGTACATTGGTTTGTCTTGACGGAATAACTTGCCCATAACTACGAATGGCTTCACCTGAAAACCATTCGATGATGTCTGCAGCAGACAAAACTTCCATTTTGGCCTGTTTTAGCGGCTTGCCCTGCTCCAAGCTCATCAACTCTGCAATGTGTGCTGCCCGTTCTCTTAATAAAAAGGCAGCCTTTTGCATGATTTTAGCGCGTTGTTGTGCTGGGGTGTTTTTCCAGATTTCAAAACCGGACTGAGCAGCTTGGACTGCATCTTCAACATCATCAAGGGAGGCTTTGGCTACTTGGCCAATTACTTTTTCATTGGCCGGATTAATAACTGCAAGCGTTTGTTGTTGAATACTATCACGCCATTGACCAGCAATATACAATTGTGTGTTTTGATACATATTCTTTCCTATAGTAATAGAAGCAACTTCCCGTTGCTTCTCATTTTACTTATATTATTTTAAATGAATATTATAGTTTTATTCGTGCATCAATTAAGGTACAACCGGTTGTTTGCAGTAGCTCTTCAAAACTTAAGCCGTCGACTATCTCTAGCACCAAAGCCTGATTATCTTTAAGCTCAATGATGCATAGATCGGTATAAATACGGTCAACGCAGTTTTTCCCAGTAATTGGATAGGTTAGCTCTTCCACAATCCGTGGTTCGCCATTTTTAGTGACATGTTCCATACAGACATAGACACAGCGTGCACCGACAGCCAAATCCATCGCCCCACCTACTGCTGGGACTGCATCCAGAGCCCCTGTATGCCAGTTGGCCAGATCACCATTCACCGCAACCTGAAAGGCGCCCATAATACAGAAATCTAAATGGCCACCACGCATAATATCGAAGGAGTCGGCAGAGTTCATAAAACTGCCGCCATCCAACATGCAGACCAGTTCTTTACCCGCATTGATCAAATCATCATCAGCAAGTTCAGGATCGGTTAAAGCGGTAAAACCCAGAACACCATTTTCAGAATGCAGGATAATATCTTGCTCAGGCTTTAAATAACCAGCAACACGTGTCGGTAAGCCAATACCCAGATTGACATAAGAACCGGTTGGAATATCGTGGGCAACTTTTTCTACAATCTGTTCACGTGTACGTTTTTGAATCGTCATTATTTGATATCTCCTACCTTTACCACATGCTGCACAAAAATACCTGGCGTCACAATAATCTCTGGATCAAGCTCGCCTAGCTCTACAATTTCATGTACCTGAGCGATGGTAATGTCGGCTGCTTTTGCCATTAACGGACCAAAGTTTCGCGCTGCTTTACGGTAGGTTAAGTTGCCCCACTGATCAGCCTGATTACCATAAACCAAGGCATAGTCGGCATGAATTGGATATTCCAGTACATAGTCCTTGCCATTAATGTGACGAGTTTCTTTACCTTCAGCAATCTTGGTACCGAAACCTGTCGGGGTGAAAATAGCACCTAAGCCTGCACCTGCGGCCTGAATTCGGCAAGCTAAATTCCCTTGTGGAACCAGTTCTAGCTCTACTTTTCCAGCTTTATACAGCTCTTCAAATACTTTGGAATTATTGGCACGAGGAAATGAACAGATCATTTTCTGGACCAGCCCAGATAACAACAGATTGGTTAGACCTCTGTCACCAGAAGCAGCATTATTATTAATGATGGTTAAGTCTTTAGGACCGATATCAATCAGCGCTTCAATCAGTTCAACTGGCTGGCCTGCCAGACCGAAGCCACTGGTCATAATATGTGCGCCGTCTGGAATCTGCTTGAGTATAGTTTCGATGTCCTGTGTAATTTTATTCATGCAATTGCTTCCTAGCATATTCCTGTCTTTTAAAATATTGGATCTATTTAATTAATCGGCTTTTTGCGGGTCATATAAACGGTCTTTAATAAAGATCGCCGGGATCAGACCACAGATGAAATAGGCCACCCCCATAATCAGTAATCCTGTGCCTATCGAGCCACCCTGTGCAAAATAGCCAATGGTCAACGGTGCCAAGACTGCGCCCAGACGTCCGACGTTATAAGCGCCACCTACCGCAGTACCGCGAACTTTGGTAGAGAAACTTTCCGTCATATAAGTGGCGTTAATACCGTAGGGAATACCGTACAGAAATCCGAAAAACAGCATCAGCCATAAGATATTGTCCGGTGTATTACCAAAGACAATCACGGGAATAAAGATGGCGGTTCCCATGGTGCCAAAGGCGAACACGGCACGACGACCAATCTTATCGGCAATATAGCCAGCAATGATTTTGGTACAGATCATGATCAGGAAAGTTCCGATCATATACATGGTCATTTCTTTGAACTTGATGCCCAGATCAGATTCCAGATAAGCTGGTAACCAGTTACTCACACCGTAATAACCAAACTGTAAAAATGCGGTGCTGAAAGACCAGAGGATGAACATGCGACGACTTAAAGCATCTGCAAAGATCATTTTGAAGGTGTTTTTTGGCTTTTCCTGCACTACACCGCTGGCTT
Organism: Acinetobacter sp. RF14B; assembly: GCF_006864105.1. Lineage (NCBI taxonomy): Bacteria > Pseudomonadati > Pseudomonadota > Gammaproteobacteria > Moraxellales > Moraxellaceae > Acinetobacter > Acinetobacter sp. RF14B. The sequence goes on from NZ_SMTB01000002.1 coordinate 89,883, forward strand.
TGACTGCCAGTCGTTCTTGACGTGCTTTAATCCATGCCTGAGGTTCAGGAACCAGAAAAAACATTGCAAACGCCAGGACAATTGGAATAATGGCGATGTAGTAAAGATAACGCCAGCCAAATTCTGGTAACAGCCATCCTGCTAATACCGTGGCCACGACTGAACCTAGCGTCCAGCCTGTCATTAAAGCCGCAAGGATAGTAGAACGATATTTTGTTGGAACGTATTCAGCCATCAAGGTATTACAGGCAATATATAAAGCTCCCAAACCGATTGATGAGCAAAATCTTAACCATTTAAATTCATCATAGCTTTGGGTAAAGCCTAACCAGAATGTCAGTGAAGAAAACAGGACGATCGCAACGACAATGACGCGTACCCGTCCGAAACGGTCACAGGCCCAGCCACCAAAGAAGCCGCCAATGGCCATACCCGCCAAGGTCCAGCTACCTAATGCACCGGCCTGAATGCTGCTGAGTGAAAATTCCTGTTTAAGGCTGGTCAGGCTATAAGCCAGTAATGCGATATCTGCACCATCTACCAGTAATGCCAGAAATGAAAAGATAAAGGCCAGAATCCAGACCTTTTTCTGAGGTGCATTTTCTTCTGGTAGATGGTGTTGTTGCGAGCTGATCGTATTCATAATGTCCTTTATGCTTTTTTTCAGCACTCCTGTGCCTTTAAAATGTCGATGCTTCACCTCATGATTTAAATGAAACATAGAATATTGGATTAACCGTTAATGCTGCTCTTCGCTAGATTTTTTAAAAACTATCCCAGAGCCAGATGGGGTGACTTGAGTTAAAGTCAGCCAAAACAAACTAGCCAGCAATGCTGGCTAGAAGTTAATCCTTATTTAATTGCAGAATGCGGCAATGCCTGTTTGAGCCCGGCCCAAAATCAAGGCATGTACATCATGTGTGCCTTCATAGGTATTCACCACTTCAAGGTTCACCAGATGACGGGCGACGCCAAACTCATCAGAAATGCCGTTCCCGCCCAGCATGTCACGTGCAAGACGCGCAATCTCCAGCGCTTTACCACAGTTATTACGCTTGATCAGTGAAGTCCCTTCCACTGAAGCAATGCCTTCATCTTTCATTCGGCCAAAACGTA